>NZ_JAAHHZ010000094.1:0-24527 GCF_010672005.1 Moorena sp. SIO4A5
CCAGGCCCCATTACCCCAACCACTATTTTTCTCATGGCTTATTTAACTCTCAGAGACTGTTAATAAAGTAACTCTTAAGATAGCTATCAGCGTGTCGCGTATCAGCTTACGGCGGTTTGCATAACTATCAAGTACACAGGATTTTCTCCTTCTTTCCTCTTCCGTTCGCGTAGCGTGGCCCACGGCCTCAGTCCCTGCTCCCTGCTCCGAAGCTCCCTGCTCCGAAGCTCCCTGCTCCCTAAAAACCCATAAATTTGTACCTAATTGAAGTGCAAACCGCTGTATGTGCTACAAATGGTGCTGCTTGAGGTGCTTTTCAATAAAATAAGCACCTCAAGCAGCATGAGCCTTAGGCTGACGGCTGACGGCTGACGGCTGAATGCTATAGTATGAAGCGTCTGTAAACCTTGTGTAAAACTTAGGTAAAGGTGTGCTTAATTGTCAATTAAATCACACAGACAATTGGAGTTATCTGCTAATAATTTTGTTTGCCAATAATTTCCTTAACAAAACTGAGTTATCAATAACTGATTAACCCATTTTTTAATAAAAATTAGCTATAATTCCTAGCGATATCTAATTTGTAGATTGAGAGGATAGCGTTTCCTAGTAAGGGTCAGATATAGTCAATTTTATTACCCCTCCCCATCTCCCCATCTCCCCATCTCCCCACACCTCCCACACCTCCCACACTTTCCTCTCTTTCCTCTCTTTCCCGACTCCCGACTCCCTACTCCCTACTCCCTACTCACTACTCCCTACTCCCAGATCAGCTGTTCTCTGTTGCCTTTGGAAATGTTCCATCGACTCAAACGATACTTTCTGATTAGTTCGCCATCCCCCAAACATCATCTGTTGCCCTCAATGGCAGAAGATACCCTGATCACTCCCCATCGACTCCATTATCCTCATTGGCATGGGACTAATGGTGATCTGCCCCCTGTTGCTTTAGTTAACTGGTTATCGACATCAGAAGCATCTAGAGAACAAAACAATAATCAAAATAATAATCAGCATTCGCGTAGCGGCTCTTTTGGAGCATCGCAACTAGGAACTATCCCCCTAGCAGGAGAACATAAAACAGCGGAATCATGTATTAATCACGGGGATTACCTGTGGGCAAAAGGTCAACTAAATGAAGCAGTGACCCAGTATCACAAAGCTATTGAACTAGACCCTAAATCGAGTTTGGGTTACCAACGTCTAGGAGCAACTTTAAAGCAACAAGGTCAATTTGAACAAGCCAGTGCCTATTATCGCAAAGCGATTGAATTGGCTGGACTAGAAACCGTCAAGTGGGATCGGTCACAATCAAGAGAACAATCTATAGATCAATGTGTTCCTAGCTCTGGTGAGGGCGATTGTAAACAATATCAGTCAGGAGGTCTTTTGGAAGCAGTCACGGTGTATCTACAACAGGCGCAGACTTACTTGAACCAAAGACAATGGCAACAGGCGATCGCTGCCTGTGAGCGCGCCATTAAAATTGCCCCAGATACGGCTCAGGCTTACAAGATTTGGGGAAATGCGCTACAGTTCATGGGTCAGACTACTGAAGCTATGGGTCACTATGGCCAAGCTTTGGAAATTGAGCCGGATTTTGCGGAAGTTTATGCTAATCTCGGTAGCTTGTGTGCTGGTAAGCAGGATTGGGAAGATGCGATCGCATATTATCAAAAGGCGATTAACCTAAAACCCGATTTGACTGGGGCTTATCGCAACTTAGCTAAAGTATGGACTGAGGTGGGAAACCAACAGGAAGTGCTTAAATGCTGTTATCATCAGCTGATGCTAGAGTTGGATAAATCTAAACCAGAGGACTACCTTAATCTAGGCAATCAGTTATTTAAGGAAGGTCTGGTAACAGAAGCGATCGCTTGTTACCGCCAGGTAATTGAGCGGAATCCCCAGTCGGTGGTAGCTTACCAAAACCTGGCAGAAGCATTGAATCGCCAGGGGAAATGGCAAGAGGCCAATGCTTGCTATCGTAAATTACTGCAATTTTATCGAACCGGTTCTCAGTTACCAGCTTCTCAGTTAACAGCTTCTGAGTTACCAGCTGATCAGATAAATGGTCAGTTAACTAGTCAGATCAATGGTCACACCCACAATCAAGCTAACGCCTCTGATGCCCTGAAACAGGCTATTGTTCCTGAATTGGTAGACAACCAGAAGCAGCAGCAGGTGTCAATTACTCCCCCTAAACGTTACAGAGGAGGGACGATAAAAGCGTCAACTGTTGCCATCGTGCCTAGCCCATCTCAAATTACCGTTAATCCCACCAATCCAACCGTAAAGCCTATCCCTACTGCTCCAGAACGATTAGACCGAGAGCAATTAAAGCCAGAGCAATTAAAGCCAGAGCAATTAGACCGAGACCAATTGGACAGAATTCGCGATCGCACACCACGACTCTGCGGCGGCAATCATCTCCCCCAACTTCCTAACTCTAGAGCTTCTCAGTCTAATCTAGACCTAGATCAAGAGCTTGAGTCGTTTATCAAGGCAGCTCAACAAAATCCAGATTCAGCTAAAGTCCAGGCAAATTTAGGTAGTGCTTATGCTCAGCGGCAGCAGTGGCAAGATGCGATCGCATGTTATCAAAAAGCGATCGCAATTAATCCCAGCTTTGCTGGAGCTTACCGTAACTTAGCAAAAGTTCTAACTCAAACCAATCAACCAGAAGCAGCAGCGGATTATTGGTATCAAGCTCTGACCTTAGAACCGAATACTGTATCGGCTGAAGAACACTTGAATCTCGGTAATACCTTAACCGCCCAAGGGAAATTAGCCCAAGGGATAGCCTGTTATCGTCAGGCAATTCAATTGAAACCTAATTTGTCTGAAGCTTACCATCGACTAGGGGATTTGCTAAAAAAGCAAGGACAAGAGCAAGAGCTGCTAAGCCTTTATCAGCAAGCAGTTCAAAACAATCCCCAAGATGCTAAAGCTTACTTCTATTTAGGAAACCTGTTCACAGACCAAGAAGCATGGGAGCAAGCTTACCCTTGTTATCTCAAAGCCACTCAACTGCAACCGAATCTTGGACAAGCCCATCATAATTTAGCAGATACCTTAGCTAAGCAGCAACGGTGGGAAGAAGCAGTAACAGCTTACCGTCGAGCCATTGAGATACAGCCAGAGTTTTCCTGGTCTTATAACAACATGGGCGATGCCTTGCTTAAGTTAGAACGGTGGCAAGACGCAGCCGATGTGTTCCGAAAAGCCATTGAACTCAAGCCAGATTTCCTATGGTCTTATCAAAATTTAGGTGATGCTCTACAAGCCTTGGAGCAGTGGGATGAAGCAATTATTGCCTATCGCCATGGGATTGAGGTGAAATCCGATTGGCCTTGGTCTTATTACAACTTGGGACAAGCATTAGCAAAAACTGGACAGTGGCTGGATGCGATCGCAGCCTATCGTAACGCTATCGAACTTGACCCGAATTTTGCTAAGGCCTATAGTCATCTCGGTGAAGCCTTAGCAAGAGTTGGGGAGTGGGATGAAGCGATTATCTGTTACGAACAAGCCATTGATATTGACCCCAGTCTTCATGTTTCCGTATACCAGAATTTAGGAGAAGCCTTAGAACGAAACGGATATAGTAATTCAGAGCTTAATAATTCAGAGCTTAATAATTTAGAGCTTAATAATTTAGAACTTAGGACAAAAGACGATAAGTCTAAGTGGCTCTTTGAAGCAATCAATTCAAAGCTTAGGACAAAAGACGATAGCTCTCAGTGGCCCCACGTTTTCCTTCAACCCTTTCATCCCCCCCAAACTCTCCCTGATGGCAGCCCCTGGCCAAAGATATCGATTGTTACCCCTTCGCTGAATCAAGGTGAGTTTATCGAAGAAACTATATTATCAGTGATTCATCAGCACTATCCCAATGTCGAACACATCCTGATTGATGGGGGCTCTACTGATGAAACCATGACCATTGTTAATCAATATCGAGACCACCTTACCTATGTGGTTAGTGAACCGGATAGTGGCCAAAGTGAAGCCTTGAACAAAGGATTTGCGATCGCATCTGGGGAAATCTTGACTTGGCTTAATAGTGATGACCGATTAGCCCCAGGAGCCTTATATAGGATAGCGCTAGCGTTTTATACCAGTGGTGCTGATGTGGTCGCCGGTGTCTGTCAACTGTTTAAAGATGACGTAGCCCTAGAGCAACACTTGACATCCTGTGCTAATGGACTGATGTCCCTTGAAGAAATTTTAGATGTAGAAAGGAATTGGCTAACAGGGAAATTCTTCTATCAGCCAGAAGTCATGTTTACCCGCACCATTTGGGAAAAGTGTGGTGCCTCAGTAGATCAATCTCTCTTCTACAGTATGGATTACGAGTTGTGGGCGCGATTTGCTGCCAAGGGAGCCACCTTACAGGTAATAGGTTATCCCATAGCTCAATACCGTATCCATGAAAACCAAAAGACTAGCACTAAAGATAAGTATGAGCCGGAATTACTATCGGTATCAGAGGCACTGCGGACTAAATTCAATTGTCCTAAGTCTAAAGCGAAAGAAGAGCCTGGGCAACGCCACAGCCTGCGCATTGTGTGCTTCAACGATACCGGATTTCTAGGAGGGGCTGGGATTGCTCACCAACGCATTGCCAAATCCTTAGCCTTAGCAGGGCATCAAGTAATTCCCGTTGCTGGCACATTAGACTGGTCATTGACTCCCGTAGACTGCACAGGGTCAGAGGTTTATCAATTAATTGCTAGTCTCAATCCGGATTTAGTCGTAGTGGGCAATATCCATAATATGACCAATCCCTTGGACATTTTGGAAAGACTTACTAGTCATTTCCCCACTATCTTTGTGATGCACGACCAGTGGTTACTTACCGGACGCTGTGCTTATGTAGGGGATTGTGAAAATTATACCACCCTATGTGATCACGAATGTCCCACTAGCCATGAATACCCGAGCTTAGGATCAGAAAAAATAGCCGACGCTTTTCGTAAAAAACATCGGCTTTTAGGGAGCTATAAAACTTTGTTAGTGCTAGGGGATAGTCACTGGACCACTAATTGGGCTCGTTATGCCTTTGACTATCACCAGCCTCGACGGAATTTCCAAGAATGCGAAAGTAAATTTCAGAGCATTTACTATGGCATTGATTTAGATATATTTAGGCCCTTAGACCAGGCAGAATGTCGCCGCCAGTTGAATTTACCTCAGGATAAATTTATTATACTCACTGGTAGTCAATCTGTAAATGATCAGCGCAAAGGATTTAAGTATCTACTCAAAGCCCTAGACATTGCCAATCTCGATAATATCCTACTGGTTACTTTTGGTCATGGCTCTGCGATCGCAGAAAACCTTGATATTTGGAGTACAGGATATATCGAGGACCCCTCCTTATTAGGATATTACTACAGCGCTGCCGATATATTTATTGGGCCATCCCTTCAAGAAGCATTTGGTCAAACCTTTATAGAAGCAGCAGCCTGTGGCACACCTGCCATTGGCTATGGAGTAGGTGGTGTCAAAGAAGCCATCTTGAATCGAGTGTCAGGACGAGTAGTGACCCAAAAAACCCCAGAAGCCTTAGCTAAGGTCATCAAAGAATTATACTATGACCGGCACAAATTAGACCTGTTGGGGAAAACCGCAGCTATTTATATAGCCAACCACTTCTCCTTACAGTCGAGCTATCACAGTTTTATGGTGGCCTTAGACCAAAGCGGTTGGGTCGATAAGCTCCAAATTCCCAGGGCGAGTAAATTTTTAGTAGACTCTCCCGTAGGCTCTGCCAAACTTACTCAACCCCTAGCGATTAAAAGCGATATTGCCAAAAACAACAGTAGTATTATCTCTGGGGTTGGTATTCAAGGTTATACCCGTCAGGGTTTTGGAGCATTAGAGCAACCATTACCAGAAATTGGTCTTTTTCGTCCCAGCCAGTGGTTACTGTGGCCAGAGGGGGAGTTTGCCATCATTGCCAGTAATCCCAGGAAAGGTCAGCTAGTCATTGCCTGCCGTAACGTCTCCCAGGGTCAGTTTCTTGAAGTTTGGCAACAGGGTAAGTTACTATTGCGAGTAGCAGTGCATCACTGTGGGATCGATCAGGTTAATGTATTTACCCTACCGATTTCGTTACTTGAAGGCGTCAATTTATTTTCCCTGAAGACTGAGACCTATCATGTTGATCAGTCCAATCGACATTTAGCAGTACTGATTGAGGGAATTACCTTTACAGAGCAACTCGATTGGGAACCGTTACGGGAGGGTAGTCAGGAATCCTGATGGAAAAAATTCTATATACACGAGACAATCAGAAAGTCTATCTTGACGTACCTCCCCCTGGTGCTATTCCTAGTTTTTTCGTATTCGCGCTCCACAAATCAGGGAGTGTGATGCAGGACAAAATTATTGAAGATATCGGTTTTACCCTAAAAATACCACTGATTAGTGTTGCCAAAACTTCCTTTAATCAAGGGGTAGAAGAAAGTGCCTTTGGTAAGGATATATGTGACCTTTTTGTCAAAACTGGATATGGCTTTTACGGCTCTCGATATCTCCCTACCTATCTTAATGATTTCGATTTGAGTGGCTTTAAAAAGATATTACTAATCCGCGATCCTAGGGATATTGTAGTATCCCATTATTTTTCCATGAAGAACAGTCATGTTATTCCCCCAGGTAAGATAGGTGATACCCTTTCAAAAAATCGCCAGCGACTACAAGACATGGATATAGACCAGTATGCGATTGAACAAGCACCTATATTTCGCAAAATAATTCAAAGGTACAGCAAGATTGAATATCAGTTATTCAAACTGTTTAGGTATGAAGATATCGTTTTCCATAAGCGTCAGTGGGTTGGGGAGATTATCGATTTTTTGGAAGTAGAGCTTGAAGAGAATAAAATAGAGGAAATAGCTAAGAAGCACGATATTTTTCCAACTAAAGAAAATCCCGCCTCACACATCCGTAAAGTTACCCCAGGGGATTATAAGGAAAAGTTAAAACCCGCTACTATTGATAAGCTTAATGAATGTTTTAAACCTATCTTGATTAAGTATGGGTATGAGAATTAAGAATTAAGAATTAAGAAGGTAGAATTAAGAATGTAGAATGTAGAATGTAGAATGTAGAATGTAGAATGTAGAATGTAGAATGTAGAATGTAGAATGTAGAATTTAGAGGGAGCATTTAACCTTTGTAATTATGTATATAGATCCCCCCTAACCCCCCTTAAAAAGGGGGGAATTAGATTCAAAAGTCCCCCTTACTGGGGGAATTAGATTCAAAAGTCCCCCTTACTGGGGGAATTAGATTCAAAAGTCCCCCTTACTAAGGGGGATTTAGGGGGATCTGAATCAGGGATTAACAAAACTGACATGCTCCCGAATGTAGAATTCATAATTCTTAATTCATAATTCTTAATTCATAATTCTTAAATGTTAAGCATTATTTAAGGTTTTTCCCACTCCCTATCGGGTATATCTAACTGTCTTTATGCAAAGCGCCAGTGGGGGAAACCCCCTTTTGCCGCTGGCAAAAATTTCTGGGAAAGAAAATTATCACACTCCCCACCCATCACAAATTTCCTGTCTTTCCTCTTGACAAGTTTTTGTACTTTAGTCTAGTATATCGGAGGTTACTTGAGCTCCTAGTAGAAACAAGCTGGGGCAGTAACTTCTGTAGGGGTGCATAAAAAAAAATAGTTACGAGGGTGGTTAACCTTTCGGTTAATTACTTTTTAACCCAATCATTACGATAAGCACAGGAAATTAATTATGCAAAAACTACGCAATGCGCTATTGGCATTAGTTATTGCCATAGCTCTGACTTGGATGCCTTCCTTTACGGTAGCTTCTGCACAGGCTCAGGACGCTCCTGATCTTCATCCTGGACTCCAGTTTGCACTCGATCCCTACACATTGGACTTTGTCCAATTCCAAAGCGGTGAGATAGAGCCGGGCCACGAAGTTCATGTTTTTTATGACTCCCAAAGGTTACTTGAGCCTGCAAATCCATACGGTTGTACTGATTTTGAGAGTTTAAAGGTAACAGCCCACGCCGAATGTGGTTGGGGCAGCGGTTCTACTGAATCCGATCTTGAAGCCCTTGACTGCCTTGAATGCGGTGTCGACTGCGATGGAGTAGTCGATTTCGTAAAGGTTGGAGATTTTACTCCTGAGTGTGATTATCTCGAAATCTGGTTCAGTGGCAAGGACAGCACCGGCGGTCAGTGTATCGATAATAATTACGGCCAAAATTACACTTTTCCAGTGTATTGGTAATCATAAGTTGTTGAGTCTGGATAAAATTATCAGCAGTGAAGTAACCTAGGTTTCGCTCTGGAATTCTCCCCAAGGAAGCAACTGAAAAAGCAATGGAGCGCGGGCTGCATTGCTTTTTCAATAAGGTTGTTAAAGGTTGAATATTTTTTTAGGACTTACGCATTTGCCCCCTAAATCCCCCAATTCTGGGGGACTTTAACTCAATTTACCCCCAAAATTGGGGGGCTAGGGCGTGTTTTCAAAGTTTTCCGCAAGATTATGATCCCCCCCAGCCCCCCTTAAAAAAGGGGGGAGCCATAGTCAAAGTCCCCCTTTTTTAAGGGGGACCAACGGGGGATCTCCGAGGCAAGAAGACATACCCTAGGGGGGCGAAATCAAGTTAACCGCGTAAGTCCTATTTTTGTTACTCTCGATTCCCGATTCCCTACTCCCGATTCCCGATTCCCTACTCCCGATTCCCGATTCCCGATTCCCGATTCCCGATTCCCTACTCCCTACTCCCTTAGGATAAGCTCTAGCTTTGAATTTTTGCATCCATCCCTTCACTGTTGGTTGCTTAAAGATACTATCAATCACCTCTTTCATATCTTCAGAAACTGAACTAGACTGTTCCTCAATAGTATTACTTTGCCCAAAATAGCTACAAGTTGCTTCTGGCAACCACAGGGCTCGGCTTCCTCTCAAAAATACTAGATTTATTATTACTTCTACTATCGCAGCCTCTTGATTTAATTCCCTATTGAAGCCTCCTACTAGGTCTAAACGACTGCGACGAAACATAATATTACTTTGACGCAACGGTTGCCACAGTTTCTCTAACTTCCAGATGTGTAAGTCTTCTAAATCTGGTAACTCTTGCCATGGCGTCACCTGGGTTATTTTTTCTCCCTCAACCAGTTGCCACCCACTCAATAGTAAATCTAGGGTAGAGGATTCCCGGTCAAATGCTGCTACTTGTTTCTCTAGGGCATCTGGTAGTAAAACACTGTCACTATCGACAAAGGTGACAAATTCTCCTTGGGCCATCTCAAGAGCGCGTTCGCGTAGCGTGGCCGTAGGCCAATCGCACAACGCCCCCCATTTGCGTACGCATCCCCCTTTAATAACAATTCCCCCCTTACTAAGGTTCCTACTTCCTGTTCCCCCCTTATTAATCCCTGTTCCCCCCTTATTAAGGGGGGCTAGGGGGGATCCCTCCCTACTCCCTACTCCCTGCTCCCTGTTCCCTGCTACTCGCATCCCCCCCTTATTAAGGGGGGCTAGGGGGGATCCCTCCCTACTCCCTACTCCCTGCTCCCTATTCTCTGTTCCCTGATTACCAGCCCCATCCACCACAATAATTTCATAGTCGGAATAGTTTTGAGCCAGCACACTGTCCACTGCTCGCTCAACTATCGCGCTATTGTTGTGAACAATAATAATCACACTAACTCGTGGTGAATCGTGATCATGCCAGGGTTTTAGCTGCCAGGTGCTGTCCGCAATCGTGCCTTGTCCTTGCACATTGCCAATAGTTTTATTCTGTTGCGCTTCCTTACCCATATGGGCCTCATTTTTACCCCCGATCAGATGACCGTAACTATGATTTTGATGCACTGCCATCACCACTTCGCTGGCATCGACTATGGGATAACCCTTCTTAGCAGCAGTAGTGACCATCCAGGTATCCCAATATCCCCGTCCTACCGCAAACTTAGGAATAGTAGGAAATAAATTTTTAGGAAAGATAAAGTAATCCTTAGCATCATGAGCCCCTAAACAACCGCTTTGATAGACTTGTTGACACAGGCTTTCTTCCCAGGTGGGGGACTGAAATTCTATGGGCTTGGACAGGTCAAGATTCCAGCGTCGTCCAGTGATTAAAAATGTGTCTAGGTGTTGGCAGACCTGTTCAATGGCTTGGGTAAAATCCTTCAGTAAAAGAATATCAGCGTTGATGTAAGTGATGATATCGTGAATTGCTTGCTCCTGGACTTGGGCAAATACACTATCCAGTAGAGGAGTGCCATAGCTATTGCACTCGATATCAGGAACATGATTAACTCCTAAGTCCTGAGCAATAGCAGCTGTACCAATTTCATCACCAAATAAAATGATTTCTGGCTTGGGTTTGAGCAAAGTCCAGCTGGTAATAGCGTTGTGCTGGATGATACCAATGTTACCTAGAAAAGGCTTAGGTATGGTGAAAATGCTGATGCCTAGGGTTGATCGAATATCTGGCTTGATATACAACGGTTGCGCCATTTTGCTGATTGCTAATGGTTGATATTGATGGTATGGTTATAGAGTTTGTATATGAGTTGTAAACACACTTCTTGCCGAAAAAGCCATGCATGCAAGAGCCAAAAGGCAACAGGGTAAAGAGCTACGAAGTTTTATTGTCTAAGAAAAAAAGACCTCAAAGGTTTATATATCCAATACAAACGCTATTTTAGATAAGAAAATAGAATCGGTTAGGTATAAGCGATTAGCTATAATAAAGTTTTGGCGAAATCCCTAAGATACCACAATCAATTCGATGAGAAACTGCTAGAACGAATACAATTATTTAACCATCGTTAAATAATTGTATAAAAAAACAGTATTAGGATGCGCTCCCAACTAGAACTAGCTATGGTTGAAACTTCTGTAAGTATTGCAAATCAATTGAGACAGCAAGGACAACAGAGTGAAGCAATTGCAGCATACCAGGAAGCAATTGAGTTACAGCCAGATAATCCAGGAATTTATCACCTTTTGGGACAATCTCAGGCTCAGCAGGGGGATTTAGAAGGTGCGATCGCAAGCTACCAAAAATCAATTGCCCTCAATCCCCAACAGTCGTTTTGGGTCTACAAACATCTCGGGGATGCTCTGAGAGCCCAAGGAAAACTGGATGAGGCGATGGTGGCTTACCAGAATGGGATGCAGTTCGAGCCAGACCATCCGGATTTTTATCACAATTTAGGACAAGCTCAAGCACTACAGGGAAATTTAGACGATGCGATCGCATCCTACCAAAATGCGATCGCACTCAATCCTAGCCATCCGTTTTGGATCTACAAAAATCTCGGGGATGCTCTGAGGCAAAGCAATCGAGTTGATCAAGCAGTTTGCGCTTACCAGGAAGCAAGTCAGTGTGACCCAGAAAATGGCAAAGTAGTATATCCTAACTTGGCACAATGTCAGCAGCAACAGGGAAATTTAGACGATGCCATCGCCTCTTACCAAAATGCGATCGCACTAAATCAAGACCAGCCAGCTTGGGTTTACCAAAATCTCGGGGATAGTCTGAGCTTACAAACTCGATGGTATGAAGCCATTACCGCTTACCGTAGCGCTATAGCCATTAACCCCACCATCAATGGGGTTAAAGAGAGCTTAGCCGATGCTCTGCGAGAAACCAAACAATTGGAGGAAGCGATCGCAGCCTATCGCGATGCGATTGAAACCAATCCCGACCGCTTTGAGTCTCACCATTGGCTAGGGGATTTATATCGAGAAAACAAGAATTGGCATGAAGCAGCAGCTGCTTACCAATCCGCCATAGAACTCAATCCCTACAATCCTTGGACTCACAATAATTTAGGCTTAGCCTTAGCCCAACAAGGGAAGCTAGAAGAAGCCGTAGCCGCTTATCAACAAGCCATAGCCCTATCCCCTAATCAGTACTTTGAGTTTTACCAAAAATTAGGGGAGGCTCTCACCCAACTCCAGCACTGGGAGGAAGCAGTTACCGCTTATAGTCGTGCCATTGACCTCAGTCCAGAAAATCCTGATTTATACTACCCCTTGCGCAAAGCATTGGAAGCATTGGGACAGTGGCAAGAACCAGACTATGAACCCCCATCAGAAGACCCTTGGCTAGCCGCTCACCAATGGGCAGATAGTTTGCGAGAACAGGGAAAAATAGCGGAAGCGATCGCAGCCTATCGCTATGCTCTCGATATCAATCCCAACTGTTGTGAGTCTTACCATTGGTTAGGGGATTTACTCTTAACACAACAGAATTGGGATGAAGCAGCAATAGCTTACCAGCGAGCTATAGAACTCAATCCTTACAATCCCTGGTCTCACCATAATTTAGGGCTAGCCTTAACTGAACACGGCAAGTTAGACGAAGCAGTAGCTGCCTTAAACCAAGCCATAGGCCTATCCCCCAACCAGTACTTTGAATTTTACCAAAACTTAGGAAATGCCCTCAGCAAACTCCACCGTTGGGATGAATCCCTTACCGCCTATGGCAGTGCTATTGAATTAAATCCAGGCCATCCTCAGTTACACAGTAGTTTAGGAAGTGTATTGGTTCAATTGGGAAAGTCCGATCAGGCGGTAGCGTCTTACCGTCGCTCTATACAGTTAAAGCCAGATGACCCCGAGATACAGGAAAAATTAGGAAATGTGCTTCGAGAAAGAGTCCAAGTAGATTTAGATCAAGCAATCAGCTGTTATCGTCGAGGCATTCGGACTAATCCAGATAATCTCGATAATTATCACAAGGCATTAGGGATACAATCCAACGATCCTGAACTGTATCTACAGTTAGGCAATACATTAGTTAAACAAAATCAGTTAGACCAAGCCATTATTTTCTACCAAATCGCCCTCGAGATCCAACCCGAAAATTATGAAGTAAACGCTCAGTTGACCAGGGTTTTGGAAAAACAAGGCAAGGTAGGGAGTAGGGAGTAGGGAGTAGGGAGTAGGGAGTAGGGAATAGGGAATAGGGAATAGGGAATAGGGAACAGGCAAGAGGCAAGAGGCAAGAGGCATACATGCTAAAGTTTGAAGGCAAGAAGTGTGTTTACAACCCAGATAAAAACCCTATAGCGTTTCTCGTAGCTATGAGGTACACATTATTTTTTCCCTCTTCCCTCACTTCCCCTCCTGGGAGGGGTTAGGGGTGGGTTACTCTTACCTCTTCCCTGCTCCCTGCTCCGAAGTCCCTGCTCCCTAAAACCCAGAAATTTGTACCTCACAAGTCGTAGAATTGCTATATATCATAACTACTCTAGAAGAGCCCAGGATTTTTTCCCATATCCGCTACTCCCTACTCCCTTTTCCCTACTCCCTTTTCCCGATTCCCGATTCCCTATTACCTGTTCCCTTTAAAACCTAACTATGGCAATCAAATTTTGGAATGGTATTGCATTAATTGCAGATGATACCTACAGGACTCAATTAATCCCAAAAGTAGGACGCTTAGATCACGATCAATCACTGCTGAGGGGGATTTTACCCCATATACCAAGGGGTGGTGTTGCCATAGATGTTGGTGCCAACATTGGCGATCACACCATTGCTTACTTGAATAAAGTTGGCCTAACTGGTCGAGTGTTAGCATTTGAACCCCTGCCAGAAGCTTATGAATGTCTCACGTTAAATGTACCAGGGGCAGAATCCTATAACTATGCCCTTTCAGACCAAGAAGAAACCCTGAATTTGGTGATTCGACCGAATACAGGAGAGAGTTTTTGCTCCTATTCAGAGAACTCACAAACCATTCGAGCTGTTCCATTAGATTCCTTTGAGTTTAGCCAGCTAGACTTGATCAAGTTTGATGTAGAAGGTTGGGAGTTGAAAGCCCTCAAAGGAGCGGAAGAGACTATCTATCAACATCAACCTCGGATGGTGATTGAGATTAACGAGAAAGTATTTAAACGAACCCTCGGGAATCGACAAGAGATTTACGATTTTCTGAAGCGACATGATTACGATTTACAACCAATACAACCAAAGACCAGCCTCAACACTGAGAGAATTGATGTACTGGCAGTACCAGCAAAAGCACAATACTTCTGTGGCTTCCAGCATAAATTAGGGGAAGCTTACACAGCAAATAATCAGCTTGATCAAGCTATCATCGCTTACCGTCGTGCGATTGGGCTTAATCCCACCATATCTTCCTATGATCACAACTTGGGGGATGTCTTGGAGAAACAAGGTCATCTGGAATCTGCGATCGCATTTTACCGTAAAGCCATTGAACTGAACCCTGATCACCATCAGTATCATATCACCTTAGCCAAAGCCCTAGCCCGAAAAGGCATGGCAGCTGAAGCAGTAACTGAGTATCGCTTAGGGATGTCCCTTAACCCTAACTTCCAGTGGTCAGAAGATAATTTTGGCGAAGCTTTATTAGAAGGTCTGTATAAACACCATAGTAAAAACCATAGTAAAGGTTTCCAAGGCAACCCTAGTCAAAAGAAGGACACAAGCCACGACTGTGGTGTCATTTTTTTAGCCATTGGTGAAAAATTTAAACAAGAATTTCTTAATGCTTATAAATTTTTCAATAAATCCAATCCTACCATCCCCATCTCCCTATTTACTGATTGCGCCATGGGGGAGTTAGATGGTTGTACAGTCTATCCCTTAAACGAAAATAAAAATCCTCATAAACTCAAAGTAGACATCTTGAAAAATAGCCCTTATCAAAAAACTCTATTTCTTGATACAGACACCTTAGTCGTTGCTGATATTTCCGAGATATTTTCCTTACTAGATGACTGTGATTTATGTATAGCCAGAGAACCTAATGTTGACTATAGTAAACACCCCTATAAATTTATTGGATATAAATCCCATAAATACATTAATACAGGAGTATTCGCTTTTAAAAAATGCGAATTCATTACTAAAATGATTGATGGCTGGATTACTATGATTTCCCAACGAAATGACTCAGATATGAGAGCCGGACATTTTGCTGACCAGTACTATTTCAACCAGTTATTACAATCGGGTTTCTTTGAGCAAGAAGGAGGCAAAGTAAAGGTCATAGACAACAATATTTACAATGTCAGACCACAGCCTCTGCCTCACCTGATCAAAGATGGCTTATTTAATCAAGCGAAGATAATTCATCTACGACTCTCTGCTTTTGTCCCATCATTAGTTTCTCTTAAAAAGAAATAGGGAGTAGGGAATCGGGAATCGGGAATCGGGAGTCGGGAGTCGGGAGTCGGGAGTCGGGTGGGGAGTGCATAATAAAGTTGGGTAGGGTGCGTTAGGGGGGCATTCATGTTTCGCCTCGTAGTCAGGGTTAGGTTGCTACCCGTAACGCACCACTGCTGAATCAAACAACTGTATCGCTTTTTTCAGATTGTCTTGCTTATAACTACGGATTCTGTGACTATAGGAAGACCAAGGTTGTTTTGAGAGTTTTTTTGAGTCATTGCCCAAGCCATGGGTAAGTCTTGTTTGGTGCGAACGGACGAAGCTTGTTGGAATGCTTCAATGGCAAGTTCTAGATTATAAGCCCTGTCCCCACGGATTCTGTTTCTGTAGACTTCCCCCAGGTTGGTTTGAGTCTGTGCCCAATGGTAGGGGAAGTCTGATTGAGTGTAAACTGACAAGGCTAGTTGGTATCGGGCAATCGCAAGTTCTAGATTCTCAGCCCTGTGGTGGCGGATTCTGTTTCTGTAGGCTTCCCCTAGGTTGGTTTGAGTCATTGCCCAATAGATAGGGAAATCTGATTTGGTGTAAACTGACAATGCTCGTTGGTAATGGGCAATGGCAAGTTCTAGATTCTCAGCCTTGTCCCCACGGATTCTGTTTCTGTAGGCTTCCCCCAGGTTAGTTTGAATCGCTGCCCAACTTTCCCGCTTACTCTCACGGGTAAAGACCTTTAGCACCTGTTTGTAACCAGCAATGGCGATTTCGATGTTATTGGCTTTATTGCCTAGGGGAAACTGCTGGATCAGGTGGCTGAATTCCCAAATAACTCTAGCGATGTATTCTGCTTCAGCTTCTGAGAGTTTAGGACTTGCCCAGGTTTCCAGGATATCGATCAACTTATCATCAAGTTTGTCTAGGTTGGCTGCCAGGAGTGGGTAGATCACTTTGGGGTCGCTATCGCTGTTGTCAGTTGCCAGCAATACCTCTGTCAAAAATTCCAGATAGTCTTGGGATGAGGGATTAGCTGAGGTAGGGGTTTCTGAGATTCCCAGCATGTCTAAAAGTTCACTCCTCAGACCCAGTAAAACCTCAGCGCTGTTTTGCTTGCCCTCTGTTGTCAGTTGTTCTGCTACTTGTGCCATTACCTGCAATAACTCTGAATCCAGTGACATACTCCCACACTGACAAGCACGGTTCAGTGTGGGCTTCTTACCAACTCCAGCTATTGCTTAGGATACTCGGTAAGCTTTATTAACGATACGGGATGCCCCTCCGCACCGGAACAATACAAAAAGTTCTATTTTTAAACACGCAGGTGGCGGTTAGCTCTTAATTTGTCTTCCCTGCTATTTTTATTATAACGTTTTTCAGGCTGTTTATCAGAGTTCCTGCCCGCGATTCATCCCTGGAGACGAAACCGATAGATAGGGTCGCCTTAATCAAAAAGTTTTAACCCTTTTCGCATAACCGACTAACCATAAAGGCGACCCTATCCTTACGGTAACTTTAAACACTCATGCTGCGCATTGAGGTGTGGGGCTTCTCGCGGAGGAAGCTAACTCACGGTTGCTCTCAAGAATTTGGAATTCTTCACCACTGGGACAAGTTAGCACTTGCTCGATCAGCTTCAGGTATGCTTGTAGTCTTTGTTTGTCCATTTTTCCTGGTTTTTTCCGGTGCATCTGAGCTTTGGCAACAATATGACCATTGAAGGCTAAAACACAACTCCCGTTCCCTGAACGGATTGATAAATTCTGATCTAAGCTGACAATTTTCCCGTCTAACGCACCCTACGAGATTGAATATAGAGCTGTTTTGGAGGCGATCGCTCTTCAATTTACATCACTCATTACCCCAATATTTGCACCCATAATTTTAGCAATTTGCTTCAGAATACGCAAGACATCATATAACTGATTCCTACGAGGTAGCAGCAGATAAAAAAGATTAGATAAATCATATTGGGGAACACCTTCGGTCAACATTTTAACAAACAAAAACTCATCCCCGCTACCAATCATACCATAGACAGGACGTTCAGGATTAGGATTTGCCATCATATAAGTCATTAGTTGAGGTAAAGCTACTGAAAAAGCAATAGTAGATTTAGATTCAACCAAGAGAACCCAAAGTTGTTGTGCAATAACTAAAGTATCAATTCGACCTCGTAAAATTTCATCCTTGTCTTCTACTTCCACTTCAACAGTCGTTTCAGTAGTGACATAGAAAGGTTCATCATATAAACCTGCCAAAGTAAGTAAAGGTCCAATTAGTAATTGATTAATCACACCTTCTGGGAGAGGACTTCGTTCTCTATGACGTAAAAATCGTCTTTGAATTTGGTCTAGGTTCTCTTGTTCTTGAGCAGTTAGTTGAGGTAAATCCTGTTGCCATTCCTGAAAGAAAAGGTCATTATCTGTAGGAGATAAATTAAACCTTTGCTTCAAGTCAGCTAAGGTAGCGATCGTTTTGGAAATGGGGTAATTTTGAATCATTATTCACTCTTCATCCAACTCAAAATCTACTCTTTCATACAAATTTTGAAACGAAATTTCAAAATCAGCTGAAGCCAATTTTAAAACTGATTCTCCCCCTTGATAATCATTGAAAAGCCATTGCCCATCCTCTTGCTTAAAATATTGAGCCACATAAAAACGATATTGATCGATTAAAATATATTCCTGAAATTCAGGGATAGAACGATAATATATGAATTTATCCGTCCAGTCGTAATCCCGCGTCGATTTAGAAAGGACTTCCACAATGAGTGAAGGATTGGTTACGTTTGTCTTACCCATTCCTTCATAGATTGGTTTTCCTTTAATTACCATTACGTCAGGATAGGTATAGAGGCGATATTGCGCTATGCACAAGCGGACATCATTGATATAGATATAATATTCTTGCTCCTTAATTGTCAAAGGAAATTTGCGACAGAAATTGAGCGCAATTTGATTGTGATTTGTCGTGCCTCCTGTCATGAGGATGATTTCTCCATCTCGATATTCATGTTTATCTATCGCTTCCTCCTCTAATGTCAAGTATTCTTCAGGCGTGTAGTACCGTTTTTCTGTTTGAATCACCATATTAATGTTCCTGATGCTGCGATCGTTGTTCAGTTGCCATTACTCTTTAGGATAGGTGTATCTTGCAAACTCCGCTCAGTATAGCGCTACGCGCAAGGGCTTTAGGCAAAAGCCATGCATGCTAAAGTTGACTACAACAGCTTTTGCTGCTTGTATCCATGTCAAACACCTTAATGTGTAGTGCTATATTTGATCCTGTAGTTCAGTTGGTAGGGTGCGTTAGGCAGTAAGGATTTTCCGATTCTATTCTAGCTTGGTGCCCTGCGACGGATTGATAAATTCTGAGCTACGCTGACCCAATTTGTTGGGATAAGCAATACTACCCACCTGACTTCCTTTCCCTTCAGGATAGAGATAATCACTCTCTACCACCCATTGCTTTTCAATCTGGTTATCCTTGTTACTGCGTGTCACTAACCAAGGATTAGGAACAGGTGGAAAAACTGTTTTAGTCTGCTTATTGTCATCAGTAACTTGAATTCCCTTGGTCAAAGCATCTGGCAACGCCCAATGTAAATGAATTCCCGCTTTCAGATACAAATTCTGATTTTGAAAAGGTTGAGAAACAATCTCTTCACTAATATTGGCAATATTATGATTTACGTCTCGCTTACCATCAAAATAAGGAAGGCGGCTAAAATCTGTCATCGCCTCTACTACAACGCGATCGCTTTCCAGATACAGAGCGTCTAAGTGGACAGCAACCATTAAAGCGGGAATTTTTCCAGCCAAAATTACCTCCTCTCCCAGAATATCAACAATCGGTTTCAGCCAAATTTCACAGGTAATTTCACTAGGATTTTCTCTGACACCTTTAAGTGTGCTTCAGTTTCCCAGAAATGATTAATTCTGCAACAAAATTTTACATTAAAGGGTATTGACAGGGTAATATAACTGGTATCTACCTTTGTGTAGCAAGGGATACAGCATATTAATAAAAAAAAAGATCGGTCAAGTTTTGGTTAACCCCAATGCTTGACCGAATTCTATTGTGTAAACGTCAACAACTACAGCTTAACTGCATTCAAATCTGAATAACTACTGATCAACTAATACATTCGTCAGTGGTCAGTGGTCAGTGGTCAGTGGTCAGCCATTGGCCATTGGCTGATAGCTGATAGCTGATAGCTGATAGCTGATAGCTTAAAAATAACCTCCACAATTACTGGTCGCCAGGGCGTCAAACCCTGGCAAAACCCTATCCTAGTCTACGTAGAAAAATCGAATCAAGGTGGTCATAACCTCACCGGGGTTTTCGGTAGGCTCGATAGCTTTTATAGGAACTGCCCACCGACAGTAACTTAATTATAAAATAGTACTTAATTGTCTACATTTTTAATAAAATTAATCCTCAGGTCGGCAGTGCATAATACCAATTTAAAACCTGACAATCTCGAAGGTAAGCACTGCCCACCCTACGCCAGCAGCGCGATCATGCTCTTGCTAGCATGCCTATTGCCTATTACCTATTACCTATTGCCTATTGCCTATTGCCTTAGCCAACTACGCCATCCCAAACTTATAATTGCCATACTTAATGTCATACCAAAATAAATTAGCGACTCTGTCTATAGACTCCTGATTATAATAATTAGTGTAATCATTATGTTTGTCTTGCTCTATCTTCGGACAATTCAGCTTCAGTCCTAGCAGAGACTCCAATAAAGTTACGTCTGATTCTAGAGTTTCAAAACGGATAACATAATCCACAAGAAACGTGTTATCCTCATCAAGTGCCGAGTAAGACAGTGAGTAAGCCGACAAATCAGTTAAGTGCTTACCTGCCTTGATATCCCATGATTTTCCTTTAGTGATCCACTCGGTAAAAGGCATTTTTTTGTTAGGATTGTACTGTTGTTTCTCCCAAAAGTAGAAGCCATTGTGATCAGGATTTCCAAAGGAGTACACAGAGACAAGCATATCCCAGGGGTTTCTAACAGAAGTGAATTTGAAGTAGCTATTCCAATCCCAACCCATGCGTTCAAAATGCTGTTGAACCATAGATGCTGGCACATGGGGATGGTTGTATCGCGGTTTATCTGTACTAACAATATCACTGTAAGGATCTAGTGCTTGTCTAATCGTAGTATCACCAGACCTGGGCTTGCCAATGAATACGAATTTATGCTTGTGTGATAGTCTCATTTTATAGCAGTTATTAATTGGATGAGGGAAAAAGTCCTGGGTTTTAGGGAGTAGGGAGTAGGGAGTAGGGAGTAGGGAGTAGGGAGTAGGGAGTAGGGAGTAGGGAGTAGGGAGTAGGGAGTAGGGAGTAGGGAATAGGGAGTAGGGAGTAGGGAGTAGGGAGTAGGGAGTAGGGAGTAGGGAGTAGGAGTAATAAATTTGACTGTATCTTATAGGTCTTATCAACACTATATTTTATAGTTCAACACTCAAAAATTAGCACTGATAACTGAGCACTGAGCACTCAAAAATTATCTAGCGTTTCCTAGTAAGCGTGAGGTACATCTAAATTTTATTCCCTGTTCCCTGTTCCCTGTTCCCTGCTCCCTGCTCCCTGTTCCCTATTCCCTATTCCCTATTCCCTATTCCCTATTCCCTATTCCCTATTCCCTAGTTTAAAAAGAATACTTTCCGTAGTTGATATCATACTCAAACATTTCGGAGACTATTGCTTTGGATTCGCTATCATAATACTGGCTATAGTGGTCATGCTTGCTAGTATTTATCTTCAAAGAATCTAGAGGTAGTCCTAGCTTTGAAGCTACAAAATCTAAGTCTTCCTCTAGGTGTTCAACACGGATAACATAATCAACAAGGAAGTTATTATGATCATCAAGAACATAGTAAGGAAGAGTATAGCTATACAAATCATCTAGAAATTGTTGCTGCTTCAAGTCCCAGGATTTTCCTGTCTTAATCCACTGCTTGAATGGCATCCTGGTGTTTGGGTTATAGGGGTATTTTTCGATAATGTCTTGGGATACACTGACTACTCTTGGTTTTTCCCACCAATAAATACCTCGGTGATCTGGCTTAGCATAAAAGTACAGAGAAACCAGCATATCCCAAGGGTTTCGGATACTAATAAACTTGAAGTAGCTGTTCCAGTTCCAACCCATACGCTCAAAATGCTGCTTTAACAGAGATGCTGGAACATGGTGATGGTAATGTCGCTTCTGATCCGTACTCCAAACATCGGTGTAAGGATCCAATGCCTTACGAATACTAGTACTAGCACACTTAGGTTTGCTGAGGAATACAAACTTATGCTTGTGGGATATTCTCATGATAACTGTTGATAGATGTCCGATTTGACAATGGATTTTAAAAAATAATCGTTGCTCAGCTTTTCTTTAATCGGGTGCTGCTGCAGGTAGTGGTGGGTTTCCTCAATTAAGGCAAAATCCTCAGCTTTGGCTGCTGCTTCTTGTCTAGACTGGAAGTAAAGGGGATAGTCTTCGCCCAAATACTCTTTTACAGCTGGCAGCGGATTGACTAAAACCGGAGTATTTCTGACGATACACTCAATGATCGCGTTATTGGCACTGGTGTCATACAACTCCAAATAAGCAATATTCTTTGACAAGACTTCATCATACTCATCATTGGGCAAATAATCAACTATCTGCACATAACTGTAATTGGGCTGTAAATTAAATACTTGTTTTTCAGTGTGTAACATCTCCCCAGAATAGGGTTTACGTAACACCACCTTTTTGTAGTTTTTTACCGGTAAATAGTAGATAGAGTGCATCTTCCGCAACCAAATTCCAATTTGGATAATAGTTGGCTCAGGATTTGCCAAAAACTTATCCATCGAAAACTTGACATCTGGGGTTTCCGTAGGATGGATGATGCTGACAATCGGCACATCTAGCTGCTTTTGGAGCCATCGACGAGAGTCTTCAGATAAACAAAATAGACCTTGACAATACTTAATACTCTCTTGCCACAACTGACTTGCAAATATTCTCTGAGGTGACAGGTGTTCTTGAAACCATTTAGGGGCATAGGGAGGGCAATGGATGAATCCAATCCAAGGCTCTGTATAAGCAGTTGGGGTGTTGTTACAATCTCCAGGATCGGAACCCCAGGCAAATTTCTTTTCTATGAAGCCATCCACCAAGATTCCAGCATCATTATGTAACGCTTTCAAGCTATTCATCGCATAAGACCATCCAGAGCGATGCTCCCCGTAATGATACTGTAAAGCAGAAGCAAGATTGAGTTTTTTCGGATAATCCCCAGAGTCTTCAAACCCTGAATCCTGCTCTTCAGTTTGGGAGACATCAAGGCTTCCATTACCATTGGATTTCTCAGTTAGCGGTACATAATACTCCTGTAAAATTTTTTTCTCAAAATCAACCGTTGATTCAAACCGCCTGTTATAGGATTGAGGGTCTTCTAGGTAAATTCCTAAAGGTTCCCTCAACAGCATGAATTTAGACCCGTTAGTTGAACAACGTAACCAAAATTCCCAATCAGCACTCGCGCCATACTCAATTTCATCGAAATAGCCATTTTTTTCATGGACACTCTTCCGCCAGACCGGCATACAATGGGGAAGATTTTGGGAGCCTATTTTACCTTTTTCCTCCCCTTCAGCCCACCACTTTTCTTGAAAAAAGTCTTCGGTTCCAAAATACTCCGGAAATCCCACATACCAGACAGCATGAGCCGTATTATTATCCCAGGTTTCATTGGGTTGCATCGTAACTTTCAGAGGAGCGCAAACTACGTCCACATCAGGATGCTCATCCAAAGCTCTCATATGTTCTTCGATATGTCTGGGAGCTCTGCGGTCATCCAGATTAGCGTTGGTAATATAGTGACCACGGGCTAGTCGAATGCTCATGTTCCAAACTTCATACAGCCCTGGGTCTTCATCCAATTTTATATAGATAATATTGGGATACCTGGTCATATACTTTTTAATCACAGGCTCTTCATTTCCCGGAGAATTGGGATTGACCAATAGTAATTCACATTCAGCAAAAACCGTCTGCTGGCTAATATCCTTGAGGAAGTGTTCAATATACTTATCCCCTTTAAAGACTGATGTGATGATGGATACTTTGGGTTTCCATTTATAGGTACTAAATGGTTGATTAAGCAGAGTAGAGCGTATTAGCTCTTGCCATTCCGGTAGGTTACTGAATGGATAAGAATTGAATGGAGAACCATAAGCCGCTGAAAATGTTGTAAACTGCTCTATCCAATCGGAAATAGTTTCGGTTGGTTGATAAGGGGTAATGCTTAGGGAGTTTTTTAACTGCTCAGCCATAGTGGTGAAATTCCCAGAATGATAACAGGTCCAGGCTAACCAAACCAAGGAATTATAATCATGATTTTTAGTATTGGTATGGCTATAGACCGGATTCTGAGCATCAGGTAATCTGGGTTTATATATAATCGGTTGTTTACTGTTTTGATAAATTGTCAAGAATTGCTGAACGATATAGTTATCGATGTGACCAATTAAGTCATAATCAACTTTGTTGATATCAGCTTTTTCTTGATAAGAAGGATACCGAGCTGGAGCAAATAGTTTGGTAAAATTAAGGGCTGATTTTTGCCAAATTTCGTAGCTATAGTTGGTGGAGTGCTTGACATGATAGGCAACGGGAGACACTAAGTCTTTTATGGTTAACCCCTGTTGCCAAGCAATCACTGGTACCCAGAAATCCCAAAAGGGAATACCAAGGCAAAAGTCAGAGGATGGGAATTTTTCCAGCAGTTCTTTTTCAAAAAAGAACACATCAACCCCAACATCGTAAATCTCACCGTTGATTGATTCAGCAGTATCAACATCGACTCGTGAAGCGAGCAGGATAGAGTTTTGAGTTTGCTCTCGAATAAATTCTGTAAAATCCTGCTCAGCTTTTAAGATAATATCTGCGTTAACAATTCCACAGATTTGGCTACCGTACTCACGCAAATAGGATAAGAGGTCATCAATGTAAACATAAGGCTTACCATAATGCTCTCGTCCATCCCGAAATACTCTGTGAAATTTAATGTCTTGATATAAAGGCTGGAGTTTCTCAATCTCTTCTATAATATTTAAAGAAACAACCTCAAATCCTAGATTAAGCCAACTATTAATAGCTGCTTGTTGCTTATTAATATTTCCTGGTGCAATACTGGTTACGATGACAAGGGTTTTAGTTGTCATTAGTCATTGGTCCTTGAGGAAAGGGAGTAGGGAGTAGGGAGTAGGGAGTAGGGAGTAGGGAGTAGGGAGTAGGGAGTAGGGAGTAGGGAGTAGGGAGTAGGGAGTAGGGAGTAGGGAGTAGGGAGTAGGGAGTAGGGAGTAGGGAGTAGG
>NZ_JAAHHZ010000095.1:0-24370 GCF_010672005.1 Moorena sp. SIO4A5
CTTAGGCTGGCTTTTGTCATGGAACATTGCTAGTGTTTGATGACGTGATTTTATTATAACATAAAAATAAACCTATATTATAACATATTTTTAGAATTTTTGTTAAAAATTTTTTAGGCAGCAGGGAATCGGGAATCGGGAATCGGGAATCGGGAATCGGGAATCGGGAATCGGGAGTCGGGAGTCGGGAAGAACGGGAAATGGGGAGAATTATCCCAGCTGCGATGAATGCTTACAAGATTTAATCAACTAAATCAGAATTATTGTTAATACAAAAAACTGTAATTATTGTATTGACGCAGTCGTTGCTTGAGTAAAAAATCAATAATATATATAAATTAATTAATAATGAGTGAATTGATTAAGCAGTTGTGTATTTAAAATGTCTATTATTAAAATTAACTAAAAAAAGTTAACCTAGTCACATTTTGCCTATTGCCTATTGCCTATTGCCTATTGCCTATTGCCTATTGCCTTGCTAAAAAACATGTTCCATGGGTTTTAGCTTACCCATTACCAACCCCTGACCAAATAAATGCTCCCCGACATGATACTATTAATAAAAATACTGGTATTGTTGTGTTGAAATCCTTGACTCTATCTGTTTTTGCGATCGCTACGAGCCAAGGAGGTCTAGATATTCTACTGAACCCCTTTGAGCTTTATACCTTACCCCTCCAGCAGTGGATTACTGCAGCAGTGAATTTCCTGGTTGACAATTTTCGTCCTTTCTTTCAAGGGATTAGTCTACCGATTAGCGTCACCCTTGAGAGTATAGAATGGCTGTTGCTATCGATTCCTCCATTAATTTTACTGATTCTGATTGCCTTGATAGCATGGCAACTGGCTGGTGGAAGAATTGCCATTTATAGCGTTGCTGCGTTGAGCTTGATAGGCTTTTGCGGAGCCTGGAACCAAGCCATGGTATCTCTTTCCCTAGTGGTGACTGCTGTAGTGTTTTGCATGGTGGTGGGCATTACCGTTGGTATTGCCTGTGCCAGTAGCGATCGCATTGAGAAAGTGCTGCGACCCCTGCTCGATGCCATGCAAACCCTACCGTCATTCGTCTATCTTGTCCCAGTAGTGATGTTGTTTGGGATTGGTGCAGTGCCTGGAGTAATGGCAACCTGTGTCTTTGCCATACCGCCGCTGATTCGCTTGACTAACCTCGGGATTCGGCAAGTGTCCACAGAAGTTGTCGAAGCTGCGATCGCATTTGGCTCAACCCCGACACAAATGTTATTCGAAGTCCAAATCCCCCTAGCCATGCCAACCATTCTGGCTGGAGTCAACCAAGCCATCCTCTTAGCCTTATCCATGTCAGTGGTCACCTCCATGATTGGTGTAGGAGGACTTGGACAGATGGTATTGCAAGGACTAGGTCGGGTGAATGTGGGATTAGCTGCTGTCGGAGGATTGAGCATCGTTCTAATCGCAGTCATGCTGGATCGGATCACTCAGATAGTCAGTCAAGGCAACAACCAAATCCCTTGGTTGGAACGAGGACCAATTGGTTTGGTGCGCTCTTCGACAGGTCAACAACTGGCTTGGGCTACTGTTGCAGGAACCGTTTTATTGGCACTCCTGGGTTTTATCACTTGGCAACAACCCTCCCAGGTAACCACAGACTCTAATCTAGCCATGCCTGGTAAAGGGGTGAGCGTACAATCGGTCTATAGCAGCTTGCAAGAAGAACAATTCCAAACCGAAATTGTAAACATCGGTCTGGAAAAGCTTGGTTACACCATCAAAGAGCCAAAACAAATTGAATACGTCACCGCGCACCTGGCTTTAGGCAACGGCGACCTAGATTACACTGCTGTCCATTGGGACATAGGTCATAGACCCTTTTTTGAACAAAGTGGTGGTGATCAGAAGTTAGAACGACTCGGAGTAATCACGTCTAACCTGTTGCAAGGTTATCAGATTGATAAAAAAACTGCTGATAAATACAACATCACTAGCCTTGAGCAACTCAAAGACCCAAAAATCGCTAAACTCTTTGACTCAGATGGTGATGGTAAAGCCAATTTGATTGGCTGTAATTCCGGTTGGTTTTGTGAAATTATGATTGAGCATCATCTTAAAGCTTACGGACTCGAAGACACCGTTGAGCAAGACCAAGGAACCTACTCCGCCTTAATTGTAGATGCCATTACTCGCTACAACCAAGGACAACCAATCCTCTACTACACCTGGACTCCCATGTGGATGGCAGCAGTGTTAAAACCAGATCAAGATGTAGTCTGGCTAGAAGTTCCCTTCACTGATCTACCAGAATCACAGAAAGACTTGACCGCAAAAGATACCTCGATAGATGGTAAAAATCTGGGATTTGCCATCGATCGGATCCGAATCGTAGCTAATAAGAAATTTGTATCTGCTAACCCAGCCGCCAAACGCTTGTTTGAATTGATTCATATTCCCGTTGAGGATATCAATGCCCAAAATGAATTACTCAATAAGGGTGAAGATAGCTCAAAAGATATCCGTCGCCATGCCGAAGAATGGATTGAAAACCATCAAGACCTGTTTGATAGCTGGGTCGAAGACGCTAGAAACGCTTAGAGCGATTAATATCAATCAAGTAAAGATCGGTCTTGTGGCAAGCTCGAACTAGCCATCGGGACTATCAAGAAGGCAAGGCGAGTCCGCAAGACCTGGCACAGCAATGAGCCGTTGTGTCGGGTTTTTTGTAGATTATTGCGAGACAATAACCATTTTACTGTAAAATAAGACCGGTAATTTTGGCTAAGTGCTGACTCTAAATAGAAGTCGGAACTTTGATCCATGCTTATCCGTAGAGATTAACCCTCAAGCAGATAACATACAAAATTTTCCGTTGTTCATTCGTTCAATTTCTAGACAAAATGGTCAATCAATATACAGAGATTACCAAATATTACGATTTGTGGGTGACATCTGGTTACTACGACTATCAGAGCCTAGCTAAGGAAGCCCACTCGATAGTGGGTGATGGTCGTCAGGTTCTAGAGTTGGGTGTAGGAACAGGACTACTGGCTCAAAAGTACATCGAACTCGATCCAACCTGCGAGTTTACGGGAATTGACTTTACCGCATCCATGCTTGAAATTGCCAAACAACGGTTGGTAAATCAGGTTAAATTGATTGAAGCTGATGCGGTAACAATGGACTTAAACGCCAAGTTCGATGTAGCGATATCCAATGGAGGAGTTTGGGGAATTCTTGATAGGGGGGATCAAGCTCAATGGCAATTTGGGGGTCACGTTCCCGGTCTTGAAGCCAATCGTCAAGGGTTAGCAAATGTAGGTCGCCACTTAAAAGAAGGGGGATTATTATTGCTACACCTGCAAAAACCCCATGATGACTTTGACAAATCCCTGGGTGAAGGGATTGTTTATTCCCAGTGTATTGAAGAAGGGGAAGATACCCCAAACTATTATACCTTTGAAAAAAGGTATTTCTTTAAGAAAGATGGATAAATTGTAGCTCAAGAACAAATCACAATTACCGTTTTTAAACCGGAAACTACTCGTCAAATGTTAACAGAATCGGGATTTTATTTTCAAGGCACGAACAATGGCGATCGCTTTGCAATTTACAAAAAGCGGTAATATTCAATGACGGTTTAGAAAACGAAAATTAAGCGTCTCAGCCCTCTGGTGGCTCATTTTCAACTACTCACGATGACCAAATTCCGTTAACAGTGAGTCAGTCCTATTTTCCTGGGCTTTATCGAGGGAAATTGGTTAAAAATTTCCCAGTTTTAACAGACTAGAACAAAAAGACTATCAATGACCATTTCCATTCAGCAGGTTAGCATCTCTGAGGAATTAGACCTTTGCCATCAAATGCAGGTCTCCATCTTTCACCAGGAGTTAGAGTTGTTCGGGATGCAGATACCTGATGACTACGATCCTGTCTCAGTTTATATACAAATTGTTGATTCCAACGCTGTTGTAGGAACCTACCGAATTGTCTTCCCTAACAACTCTCTTGGACTACCGATAGAGGAAAGTGGGTTTGACCTCAAGCAGTTTGATCAAAAAAAGGTCTGTGAAATGTCACGTCTGGTCGTCCTCAAAGAAAAGCGAGGAAAAATCCCCTTTAATCAGATTATCTCTTCTGCTGTTAAGGTCGCAAAAGAGCATAATGCCTCGATTATGCTGGTTGCGCTTCTACCTCATAATCTTCCGCTGTTTAAAAGGTATGGCTTCTCACAGGTGGGACCACCACTCTATGATCCCTCTGTTAAGTCTACCTACACCAAAGACCCGAGCATCATCCCCATGCAAATCCATATTTAATTAGTCAGAATAATGTCGAAAACTTCAATTTAGATTCCCCTTGAGCTGAGGTGGGTTTGTAAATAAATATTAACAATAATTTACAAACACCACCTCAGCTAACTTTTTGCCTTATAATAGTGATATCGGAAGAGTAAAGGAAGTCCACTGATGAACAAGTCCGTTTGTACTACTGAAGCCGCCTCTCTCTTAGGTATTTCTTCTCGACGTTTGCGCCAACTCCTCAATGATGGTCGCGTCCGGGGTGCTTATAAAAGCGGAAAATTCTGGATTATTCCTCTGTTCAACAATCTGCCCCAAATCATTGAAAAGAAGCGTGGACCAAAGGGCAAATGGCGTACTACTCGTCCTCCTGCTCTGGCCAAGATCAATGTCAACCGCAATCGCATTGGCAGCAACAATCACAAAAGTCCAGAAGAGCGTCAGCCAGTGATTTCAGTAAAACGAAGCGGCGACAATCTATACGGCAATCAAGTAGAAATCCTCGGTCCTTGTCGGATTGTCTATCAGCCAGATAATCCATTGCGTTGTGGCGCTCGTCTGTGGATTGACCTACGGTCACGCTACGCGAACGAAACCTTCAGTGATATCCATTTCATTGGTGGCAGTTTTCCTGCTACTGCCTAATGCTCACTACCAAAATTAGACCTCTTGCAAAAGTATTTTTCTAATACTGTTTGCGTCAATTATTGTCCACTGTTCCCTGTTCCCTGTTCCCTGTTCCCTGTTCCCGACAACTGCCGCGAAGTCTATTAAATCAGATAGGGATCCGTTTAGGAATTGTGATAATTTTTGTTCCCTGTTCCCTGTTCCCTGTTCCCTGTTCCCTGTTCCCTGTTCCCTGTTCCCTTTGCTATACTGAACAGGAGCAAAAGGATAGTTCCGACTAATCCCAGATGGGACGGTAAGATAAAAAACGCGCTATTAGAAAAAATAATTAAATTAACACCAATCGATATCGGAATAGAAGTGCTCAGTAATCCTAGAGCAAATTCCGTATCAAATGTCGGGTGAGTACGCCGATATTGCTCTTGGTCGAGCATATTAATCTGGGAAGCATACAACAACGGCCACAAACTCAATCCGCTTTGGGGTAAAACTACAGCTAGTAACGTTTCTGCCAATGTATCTGGTTTAAACAAAATCAGTACTCCTGCACTAAACCAGAATCCTGCTGCTGAGCGGACGAGTAAAATTAGTAAAATTTCCCGTAATTTCAAGGTTTTAGGCTTCAGAGAAATCCCTACAAAAAACAGAATCAGGGGAGTAGTGCAAGCCGCTAACCGTTGCAGGGCCTGCAAAACTATTTCTGGGATAAGTGTGTTACCTAGATTTAATGCTCCTATCAACAAACCCAGTAACAACGCCAAATTTGCTGGTTCTTGGATCAGAGTCAGTCCAATAGTTTTGAATTTGCTGAAATTGATGTGGGAAGTATCAACACTGCGTTGGTGTAGATAGATCGCTAAAGCATAAAGACCGATTAGCACAAAACATTTATTCCCCACATCTACCAACCCGGCTAGAGCTAGTCCTTGCTCACCTAAAAATTCCTGAGTAAACGGATAAACTGTTAAACCAGGAGCTAAAGAGGCAAACATCAATATCAACGAGCGGGCTTTGGCTTTTTCTTTGCTAGGAATTACCAAACCTGTTAATAACCATCCAATTCCTAACAAGAAGAGATTGATAGCAAGTCCGAATGCCGGTAGCGACAGTAAACCTTGACCGATATCAATTTTGATCGTGGATAGGAATAGAGCGGCAGGAAGTAAAGCATTGATAATTAACGTTTTAATAGCACCAACTGCTACAGGTTTTTGAAATTTCCCTCTCAGGGCATAACCAACAGCAATGAAAAGCACCAGCGGGATGACTTTATCAATCGCCAAAGTCCTCAACCTCGACCGGATTCAACAGTTTCTTGACGCAGCAGTACCAATTCTCGATGCAAATCGTCGTAAAATCCCTGACGAGCTCTTACTGCCATTGCCACCCCTTGCCTAACTTGCCAAAGGGTTTGGGGACAATTAGCGATCTGCTCAATCACATCTAAGATTTCCTCAGCATGGTCTTGATCACAGTCGCAGTGAACGGCAAAGAATTCTTGTCCTTTCGTGGAAATACCCAGTTTTTTCAGACCTGCTAAAATCAGTTGGTTTTCATAGGGTAGGATAGATTCCGTGAAAGCCAGTATCCCCAATCCAAAGGCAGCGGGGTATTGGAAGCAAGCAGTGGTGTAGATTTGCAGGAAGCGTTGGGTTCCTGGTAATAATTCTTGTGATGACTTTGGTAGAGGTATCGACTCACCTGGTGCGATCGCGTAGCGTGACAGTAGGTCCATCGCTGATAATTCTTCAAATAACTGCTGCCACATTTGAGGATGGGGTTTGCTATGACCAGATTTCCCCGATAATCCGTGTTCTTCATAGAGATTCTTTAATAAAGGGATTCGGGTTTGGGGTGTAGGTAGCTTAGAAGCAACAGCAGTGAGCCAATTGGGGAAACACCAACTAATCAGATAACGCTGCTTGAGCCAAGTTTCTAGATTACGACTTACGCTAGTTTCCCTGATTAAAGAGGATAATCGGGGATGATCAGCAACTAAGACTCCTAATTTTTCCTCAGTAGTGGCTAAATCCTCTAGGTGAGTGTGCCTTAACGGTGGATTTTGGAAACTCAGCAACCAGGGATGCTGGAGTAGAGCATGATTTCGGGCATAATCGGGAATTTGCTGGGGAGATCCCAGACTTTGGATGGTAGCGATGGAAAAGCTGTTGGGTGATTCGGCTTGGGTGGGTCTATCTAACTGCTGCCAGACCTGTAGAGTCCGCATATATTCTAGAAAGTCTTGCATGACCTAAGTTCACTAGTAGTAATAGTGTTTTTACAGTTTTCTACAATGAAAGCTTAGGCCCAACAGGAAGAAGTTAGCAGATCAAGGAGCAGTGGGCAGATTTCATGACGGTCAAGTCAGATCAACGGTTTTACTATACCGATAAAGCACGGATAAATATGGCGTTGCTGATTCTTGGAAAGAATGCGCAAACGTCTGATTTAGGTCAAGCCCCCGTGGGTCCCCCAACTTTGGGGGACTTTCAAAGTCTTGTTCCCCCCAAAATTGGGGGGCTAGGGGGGCAAAACGATACCCAGCCCCCCTACCCATGGATTGTGTGCGTAAGTCCTGAAATAAAGGAATTAAAAGCACACTGGTTTACAGCGATGACTTAACCATGCAGCATTCTGTTTCCCCTGTTTGCCTTGTCCTTCTTATGGTTCCCTTTTTTCCTACCTACCTAGTCAATATCTCTGACAGACTTACGCACAATTGCTTAGCAGCTTGTAGGGTGGGCAAAAACACCTTGGTGGTTTGGAGTAGTCTAGATCATCTAAATTTTGCCCACCACTGCCCACAAGTTCCTTACTAGAGCAATCCTAATTCATACCTTGCGGATTTATCCGTTGCTGGTGGGCAGTGCTTACATTGACGCTAGGCTTGCGGTACAGTACTTGCTGATGCACTGCCCACACTACATCTGCGCTTTTCTTACCTTGCGGATTTATCCGTTGCTGGTGGGCAGTGCTTACATTGACGCTAGGCTTGCGGTACAGTACTTGCTGATGCACTGCCCACCCTACATCTGCGCTTTTCTTACCTTGCTGATTTATCTGTTGCTGGTGGGCAGTGCTTACATTGACGCTAGGCTTGCGGTACAGTACTTGCTGATGCACTGCCCACCCTAAATCTACAACCACCCGTTCATCTACAGCGCACTCATAAGAACGAATTACCACCTCTGATTAAGGTTCAATTTTCGATTTCCGTCTCTTAATACATCTTGGTGGCACTCACGATACTTGATAAAATCTCATCTTCAGGGGATGTTTTCAGTCGCTGATCTACAACAAAGCCCTTTGGCATACCGTCTGGTTGGCTAATAAGATCATTCATGCTGGGATTGGTCCAATGTGTGATTAATGGTGCCCCGTTGGGACACCGCTGAGAACTACCGTCGCGGATGTGAAACCGATTTATATGATACTTCACCCTGCTCATCCGTTAGGCTTATTGTCATGACTTCCCCTAGGGTGTAGAATTCTTTTTCTTCAGTGACATCCTTATACTGTTCTGTGTTGTAATTATACGTGATCGCATAAGTTGCTTTTCCTTTTGGGGTCACATAAAGCGAATTGGGATGCATCCATCCTGAGTGTACGATTAATTTTTCTCCTTGTTTTAATGTCCCCTCACAACTCGGGGTGTTTGCTTTACATTCTTGGACGCTAGATGCGTTGGCAGGGGTGGCATACAGAATCATCGCAAACAACACTACCATCATGAACTGCACTAGTTTTTTGGCCATTTCTCTTTTTTCCTCTCTTTTTTTGTCTGTGCATTTAAACACAATATCATCATCTGACCGCAATATTCATAAAGGGAAATTTTTTGCGTGGCATTTTCGGGGTCTGGTTTTGCCCCTCTTGCCCCACAATAATGGGTGAAAAAAACTCTCCTATTCATCCTAAATTGGGTACTTTTTGGGGCAATAAGTTACTTAATACTCGCTTTCTTTCCTTAATTCCGCAACCCCTAATTATTATGGGATTTAGATTGAAGCTGACATTCCTTGTTGACCAGGGTAAACGCATCTAATTTTTTCAATCCTATATTTAGATAGTGTTTTTTAAATTAACTAAACACTATCTGTTGAAAAGCCATTGTCAATAAGCACAATAATGCCTGGTTTATTGAGAACCCCCCCAGGTTTATTGACAAGATGCGTAAACCGCTGACCTTCATACTTTAGCCATTGCTTTATTTGGTCTTCACCGTAACATCTGCTTTGACATCACTTTGCTTGATAATTTGGAGCGGTTTTACCTCTGTCCCGTATTCAAGTCTGAGGGGCTGACCATACTCTATCTCATACTCCTCCTGCTGTTTTTCACCTAACTCGCTGATCGCTATCTTCTATTTTTCGTGTTCCCACTTTCCCTCACTCACCTCTATAGATATTCCTTGTTTCCTTGGTGGGATAATTGTTAATCCGAACGGGGTCAGTTTTTTATTACATTCACTTTGCTTGCGTAGGTCGCAAGTTATATCATTGTACATGTCCGCTTGGGCAGGCAAAGCTATTCCACTTATCGTTACCACCACTACCATGAGGGTAATTACCAGGTAAGATATATATTTTATCATTCCTTTCTGATTCTCTCTTTAGTACTTCGTTTTCAACCATACCACGTACAATCTTTTTATTTCTTTTTATTTCTTTTTTTTATAATTTTTTCCGGTATTTTGTACTTACATCTCCGGCAAACCCTTTTACTCCAATTTGCACTACCACCCATACTAGGGAGCAGGGCTATTTCATTCTAAATTAAAATATTTTATGCATTGATAAGGATACGTCATTTCAGCCTTCGATAATTCAGGTATGGGATGCCTAAAAGCCTCTAAACTCGTTACTTAGATCCAGAATGAAACAGCCCTGCCCCAGAATTGGGGTATTTTAGGGGGCTTTAATAAAACTAGATGGTCGCGCATTCATTCTATAATTCAGCAACGCCCGAAAATAAGGAGGAAACTGGCAAGATGCCAGTTCTACACAAGATGCCAGTTCCACGGAATATGCCCATTCCAGAAAACTCTTAAAATCATTCCATTCCACGAGCAACGCGATTCATTTTGCCATTGGTCAATTTTGGTTTGGGCTCCATTGAAAGCGGCACATCTCGTGAGAACATCTTGTGCGATTGGCCGTAGGCCACGCCAAAGGCGAACGCATTTGCCCCCTTGATATTTCCTGCCTGATAGTTTTCCACTGCCCTTGCCAAAATTAGTGAGCCTTTACACGCCTATAGCCGATGTCTGGCAGGTCAGACGATGGTGGCATGAGAAAAAACCCCAGATACAAGCGCAAATTCGTTAGTATTGTCTCATTATATTCTTGTATGCTTCTATACCTAACTGCTCTTCTAATTCTGATCCAATTCCTGCAAACACCACACTTCCTTCAATTGCGCGGATCGTAGCATAATGCCACTCCGGCGTGATCGAATATTCCTTTTCTTCTCCACGGTGTAGAATATGTCCATCATCTACACGGGTATAACTTTCACCTTCCTTCCACACCTCTACTTGGCTACTTTCTTTGGCTATTATGATCACCTTGACTCTGCCATGGACCCGATTTTTAAGTAACACTTTATCATCACTAAGAACCATCGGACCACAAGCATAATAGGTTGAGCCAAAATCGCAGATATATTCCTGATCTATTGCCCATGCTTTCCTTTCGATTCCCATCGTGAGCATTAGCACTATTACCACTAGAACCAATAACGATCGTAAATGACCCATAAGTATTTTTTTATCCTTACTTTTTCCCGTCGGTTTCTTTTTACCCCTGCACCATGGTGATCAGAAAATTTCACAGGGTTCTTCTCACCATTGCGGGTTTTTTCTCCTGATACAATAGTATTACTGAACAACATCCCCTTGTATCTATACTATATTACGATTTATTACGAAAACTAGGTTTTCCACCTATTTTCCTTCCTCAGCTCTATTCCATAACTGGGTCTGGATCAAGGGATATAAATAGAAACAGACATTCCCTGTTGACGTAGTTGGTTTGCCAAAGCATTTGCCTTCGCTTCATTTCTGAATGCTCCCATCTGAATTCTCATACCTTGTGGGAATCGACCCAAAAAAGCACCAGGTACAATTTTCCTGGCTTTTGCTAAACCACTAGAACTCCCGTCGTCCAGTATCACGTAATAGTTGATTTTAGTAGATTGAGACGGTGGTGGCGCAGTAGTTTTATGACCGGTAACCACTTGCTGTTTAGGCAATGGTGCGGCAATAGAAACCGGTCGTGAAGCAGGCTGTGAATTGTTTTGAATTTCTTGCTTTGCTCTAGAGCCAATAAGATTGCTGTACAGCGAGTTGCTTTCTTTGAGCTTCTAATGCACGCTTGTTGCTGCCGAGCTTCATTGATGATTCGATTTAACCTCTGACGCCAATGTGCTGGCAAATTGCTGTTGCGGAGCATAGTTCAATACATCAACCCACCGACCCTGTTCTAGTCGCTGGTTTAATCTTATCAAACTTGCGTTCAAAGGATACCCATTCGTTGTGCCATTGGTCAATTTTGGTTTGGGCACCATTGAAAGCGGCACTACTAGGGCTGGCAACTGTTAAGGATTTTCTCCAATAATGTTGCACTATCTACAAAGATGTGTTAGACTTTAAACATAGATTCAGTTTCATTAGAGATACTTTGCGACTTACATTAAAGCCGAAAACCAAGGGTTTAAGGGTTGCGTTTTTTGTAAATAGTGGAATCAAATTTATGCGCTAAGCCGGGCATAGTCCTGGTAAAGCCTTGGGAGATACCCCCTGGCTGGCAAAATCCAGCTTGCATTAGTGAGCCAAAATCTGATTTGTAGATTTTGGTAGCTAAAAAGTATCGGAGAACATCTTGTGCGTACGCATTTGCCCCCAAGATATTTCCTGTTGGTTTTGACGTGGTGGCTAGGCTATTGGTTTTCGACCTCGGGTTTAGGAATCGCTCGGAAGACCGTGGAACGGATGCTTGAAAATATGACTCGGCTTTATGAGCTCTGTGCGCCCAGTGAGCGCATTGAGGCATATTTTCAACGCTGGTGGCGATGGGTGAAAGGTGGGATATCGGCGAAATGGCTGAGGGGATTTCACTCTTGTGTAACCCTTCGGTTGAGCCTAAAGTGTCTTATACCCTGTTCAGGGTCAACCTGGGGGTCTGGGTGAGCTCTCCTTTGATTCAACTCACACCCGTTTCCGGGTACCTCTTTTTCTCTCTGGTGTTTTGTTCGGCCTGATGGGGCTTATGGATAGGTAAGACTTGTTAAACTACGCCTTATCCATGGCCCTTTCCACCGCCTGGGTTGGTGGACCACGCTTCGACCCACCGCCTCGGTTTACCCCTACGAACGTTCGGACGCACTTGTCTTGGTTATCTGCCTCTTCATCGACTTCGGTAAACGCCCGATGCCACCAAGTCGAGCGGTGCCGGTCCCTTATTCACTATGCGGATCTCTGTCCAGAGCCCATTCGCGTAAAGATACCATGGCTCTCCCTTGCTCACCGGTTCTTCTATCCACCTCGGGGGGACCTCTGCTTTCAAGTATCTCACCACTGCGTCCTGCCAGATCTGGTTCTCGGGGACAGTTAACTGCATATGAAAGCACAAAACCTTTCCCGCACTTTGATCCCTTCCTCTCACCGATATCTCATCCTGGGGCGATAGTCGTTCCACACAGAACGGGTCGGTTTTCGTAATAACGCAAGGATCTTTTTTGTTTACCTGATTCTGGGCCATGGCAGATGATGGGGTCCCAAGCATACTGAACGCGCACAGCACCACCACTAGCCAAAGAACGGCATGCCTTTGATGGGGTTTTCGGTGATATTCTCTTTTTTCCCCTCTTAACGGTTGATTTTTTGTCTTCATTTGATGTACCCACTGATGATATTCGTTTATTCGTCGAACGGGGTAGGGTCGTGGTCGCTTACTCAACCCTACCCACCCCTATAATCTACTTTACTGTTCCTTGTTTTTCCAGGCATCATGTTTCCGATACTTTTTAGCTACCAAAATCTACTTTGCAGATTTTAGCCCACTAATGCTAGCTGCTCTCGCAGCCAGGGGGTATCTCCCAAGGCTAAACCCAGACAAAGCCCGGCTTAGCGCATAAATGAAACTCCACTCTGGACAATTAACGTAACTACCAAAACCTTGGTTATCGGCTTTAATTTAAGTTACAAAGTATCTTTAATGGAATTAAATCTATGCTTAAAGTCTAACACATCTTTGTAGATAGTGCAACATTCTTGGAGAAAATCCTTAACAGTTGCCAGCCTTTTCTTCTTTATCCGCACCCTAAATCTAGTCGTCCGTCGCGTACTGGCCTTTAACCAATGCGGGGGATTAAGTAATACAACCGCCTTGAAATATTCGGCTCACCCGAACCATTACATGGCTCCACACCGGAAAATACCTCGCCTACTCCTGAAAAGAACGCCTGGTTACATATACATGTCTATCCCTCGTGGGGACATTTGAAATATAGATTGGGTGATGGGAAAACCTTTTCATACCACAAAAAAAACCCATACCGGTCATAAACACATCATCCACACCTACTAGTCAACGGATTTTTTTCCACGCCATGAACCGGTTATCCTATGGCCAAACTCGTCTAAGTTTCGGTATAATATCACGCCGGTCACTGGGTGCAATGGCTATGCCTTCGAAAGAGTATTTCTAATGACGGGGCGATTCGACCATGGATACACGACCCAACCGGTCTCATGTTTATGCCCGCCGGCGTTGTTCGGACCCTTGCCCTGCGACCAAAGTCACCGTACGCAACCTAATATCGGATCAAAAAAACAAACCTTTTTTATATGCTTATAAGAAGTCTGATCTTGCCGATAATTCTATATAATCCAACGAAAATCTCATTTTTGTTAACGCTACTAGACATATGCAGCCAGCATTAGGCGCGACAAACGCCGACAGTACCAAAAGGCCAGTACGCCCTTTTATCCACAAGTGAGGTTGCACAACAGATGCATTGTCGGAAATCCCTACCTACTTGGTGATGGTGGTACATGAGTTTGGTCGTTTGTGTGCTTCGTCTGTATTTAACTGACTCTATGGCAGGTCAGTCGCCACCCGTTGGATGGGAGTTTCTCTTTCCTCGGCTATTTCGTAAACATCCTCTTTCCAATCAAACCGGGCATGGGCAGAGACGCCAGCAGACCATAGTTCTGGTTTCCCATATGCTGACCCATACTAAATCAACCCATCGAGGGTCACAGGTTTTCCTTGGCCAAAAGGCCACGCTACGCGTTCAACAAAACGATTAAGGTCTATAGATTGAAGCAGACATTCCTTGTTGACGTAGTTGGTTAGCAAAAGCATTTGCCTTGGCTTCGTTTTTGAATGCTCCCATCTGAATTCGAGACCCTTGTGGGAATCGACCCAAAAAAGCACCAGGGACAATTTTCCTGGCTTTTGCTAAACCACTAGAACTCCCGTCGTTGAGTATCACGTAATATTTGATTTTAGTAGATTGAGACGGTGGTGGTGCAGTGGTTATCTTTCGGGTAACCACTGGCTGTTTAGGCAATGGTGTGGCAATAGAAACCGGTCTTGGAGCAGGCTGTGAATTGTTTTGAATACCTTTATTTAAGTCTGGTTGTGACCCAGAAATCGCTTGGTTTGCTCTAGAGCCAATTTGATTCTGTACAGCGAGTTGCTTTCTTTTAGCTTCCACTTGAGCTTGTTGCTGCCTAGCTTCAGCAATGATTCGATTTAACTTCTGACGCCAATAGCCTCCTGATGGCAAATTGCTGTTCTGAGCATAGTTCAACACATCTTGCCACCGACCCTGTTCATAGGCTTGTTGAATCTGATCAAATTTGCGTTCAAAGGATACCCATTCATTATGCCATTGGTCAATTTTGGTTTGGGCACCATTGAAAGCAGCACTACTAGGCAACACATCTTGTGCGATCGCAATTGCCCTCTTGATATCTCCTGCCTGATAGTTTTCCACTGCCCTTGCCAAAATTAGTGAGCCATTATCAACAACCGGTGGTGCTGGTGTTGGCTGACGGGTCTGTGGTGGTGATGGAGCCCTCTTGACGACAGGTGTTGGTTTTGGGGACACTTTTTGCTTAGGAACGTTTCTCTTAGGAACGTTTCTCTTGGGAGCAGTTGCCACCACTGGCTCAACCGTCGATACACAGTCAGTCAAATTTGTAAACACCCACCCGTTAACCGGTGAACTAATTTCTACCCAGCCAGGTTGTCCACTACCAGTTAGAACCAGACTGGTTCCCTGATTCAGCTTACCAACTTTTGACCCGTTCGGCTCGGAGCGCACATTCAACCTACTACCTGTCACCTGGCAATTACCTGGGGCAGCTGGGGCTGGTGGCTCATATACCACCGGAGCTTGACGGCGATTGGGTGTACTCCTATTAGGAATTGGTTGCGCTATTCTAGGTGGTGACCAAGAGCTAGAACGCATCGAGTAGACCATACCAGCTATCGAGGAAGTAACTAGGGCAATGCCAGTGCCAATGATCAGAGACAAATTATCCGATCTATCCGCCTTAGTTGGAGGCAACGGAGAAGGTGCTGGTTTATTTGGAGTAGAACCCCTATCAACATTTGCGTCCCAAGTTTTTTGCTCTGAGAACGGGGTTGGTACTTGCTCCGGTGGGAAGTTTTCTTCAACTGTAGGGATATTGTGAATTGAGTAGTAGGTCGGGGAATTGATGGAGTACGGTTTTGAATTAGTACTCAATTTCTGTAAGTCTCGTAAAACCTGCGATCCCGACTGGTAACGGTCTTTGACTTGATAGCGAACCATTTTAGTAAGGACATTCGCCAATCCTACACTCACAGACACCAGGGATTGCCAGTTTACTTCACCAGTATTGAGGTCTTCGTGAAACTGATCTGGTACCATTCCAGTTAGTGCCTGAATCCCAATAATCCCTAGGGCATAAATATCACTGCTGGGACAGGGCTGACCCAAAGCCTGCTCACTGGACATATAGCCAGGAGTGCCTATTACCACAGTATGGTGAGTTTGTCTATAGGCACTAGCCAGCTCAGTTTGAACTTGCTTAACTGCACCAAAGTCCACCAACACTAACTTTTTATCTGCCGTGCGTCGGATCAGGTTGTCGGGCTTAATATCGCGATGAATCACACCGTGACGGTGGACAAATTCCAAAATACCTAAGACTTCCTGCAATAGCCCAATCACCTGTTTTTCCTGCCATCGGTGACCAGGGGACAACTCTTGGCTCAAGAGATGCCCTTCGATGAACTGTTGCACCAAGTAAAACTCATGGTCTTCTTCAAAGTAGGCAAGTAGCCGAGGAATTTGGTCATGATTTCCCAGCTTTTCAAGGGTTTCAGCTTCCCTACTAAATAGGCGTCGAGCAGTTTCTAAAAATGTCTGAGAGCCATTGGGAGGCTGAAGTTGCTTAACAACACAGCTTGGGTTACCTGGACGCTTCGTGTCCTTGGCTAAATAGGTTTTGCCAAATCCCCCGGAACCGAGGACTTGAGTCACTTGGTAACGCCCGTCCAGTAACTTGCCTAACATAGGATTGATGTGCCTAAGAGTTCACAAAAAGGAAGTTTAAAACTCCGCACCAAGGGGGCGGGGTGCTAACTGTCTCATGTTTAACATACGCTGATCGGTATTATTGACCAGGATTGTGACAATTTATATTCTGATTATCATTCAGCTATCAGTTATCAGCATTCAGCTATCAGTTATCAGCTATCAGTTATCAGCTATCAGTTATCAGTTATCAGCTATCAGCTAGAGGCTATCAGCTAGAGGCTATCAGCTAGAGGCTGAGGGCTGAGGGCTGAGGGCTGAGGGCTGAGGGCTGAGGGCTGAGGGCTGAGGGCTGACCGCTAAAGGCTGACCGCTGACCGCTGACCGCTGACCGCTGAACGCTTACGATTATCGGTATAGTATTAAGAGCGACGGATAGCCTGTGAATAATTGCTGTTTTATTATATGTCTGGTAGAATAACCCCCTTCAAGGGATGTTTGGGAGTTAATTAATGAAACCCTTATTTAAGGATACCCTGGCATGGGAACAAGCTCAAGTGCTGATGCAACCTACGTTTATTCGTATAATAGACCAAATTGGGCGACAGTTGGAGCCAACAAACTGGAAAGTCACCTATAAAAACGTTACTACACCCATACCGGGCTATGAGTTGTGTTTAGCACATCAAGATACTTCAGTTGCCATTAATTTATGGGATTTGTGTTTTCAAGTCTGTTTTCGTGACTATAGACCAACCCAGTCTGAATTAGATACTCAGCCAGTAGAAATTGATCCGATGCTGATTGATCAGGCTGGTGTTGTGGATTGGCAGTGTCTAGATGCTAAAGCCAAACAGCTAGTAGAAGAAGTTGTGGCAGGATTGCCACTGGTAGATAACAATGAAAAATGACCAATTGCTAGATGTCCAGCGCCTGGCTGGGGCAAAGTTTGAGTCGGTGGCTTCACGGATGATTCCAGTAAGCTTTGGCAATGATGGAGCAGAGATTGAAGCAGCCCGTCAGGGAGTTGCCTTAGTTGATTGTTGCCATTGGGGGTTGATAAAAGTATCTGGTGATGACCGACTACGCTATCTACACAATCAAAGCACCAATGACTTCCAAACACGACAGCCAGGCCAAGGCTGTGAGACGGTTTTTGTTACATCTACAGCTCGGACTATCGACCTAGCTACTGCCTATATCTTAGCAGATGCGGTGCTATTGCTAGTTTCTCCAAATTGCCGTCAGCAGATCATGGAGTGGCTGGATCGTTATATCTTTCCCATGGATCGAGTCGCATTGCAGGATGTATCGGATCACCATGCTGTTTTCTCCTTGATGGGACCAGAAAGTAATGCCCTCTTAACAGGGTTGGGTGTGGAGATATCAGCAGAAGATGCTAGTCACCAGCAACTGATGCTCGGGGATAATCAAGTCCGCATCGCTGTAGGGAGTGGCTTAGCAATGCCTGGATATACTCTAATTTGCCCTGCCGAGAATGCTGCCCAGGTTTGGCAAACCTTAACCACAGCAGGAGCAATCCCCATAGGCGATCGCGTTTGGGAACAGTTGCGTATCCAACAGGGACGCCCTGCGCCTGGTCATGAACTGACAGAAGATTACAATCCTCTCGAAGCTGGTTTGTGGCAAACCATTTCCTTCAGCAAAGGCTGTTACATTGGTCAGGAAACCATTGCGCGCTTGAATACCTACAAAGGAGTTAAGCAACGACTATGGGGTATCCGCTTAAGTGCTCCTACTGACCTAGGGAGCGCCATCACCGTAGATGGGGAAAAAGTGGGCAAGCTCACCAGTGTGACCGAAACTGACCAGGGAGTCTTTGGTTTAGCTTATATCCGCACTAAGGCTGGTGGTGCAGGATTGAAAGTTCTGTTAGGGGACATCGAAGGGGAAATTGTCGCTGTACCTGGTTTGAGTCATGATTATTATGAGCCCAGCCCTGAGTAATCCCTACTCCCTACTCCCTACTCCCTACTCCCTACTCCCTAGGACAAGTGACCTGACCCAGTTGAGAACTGCGATAGAATTAAAGACTAAAGCATTCACACTCCTCATTTGAGGACATCCAGTTTATGGCCCTGCCAATTGTTGCAGTTATCGGACGCCCGAATGTGGGGAAATCAACCCTGGTCAATCGTTTGGCAGGAGTGACCGATGCTATTGTCCACAACCAACCAGGAGTAACCCGCGATCGCACTTATCGCCCAGCTTTCTGGCAAGACCGAGACTACCTGGTTGTGGATACTGGCGGCTTGGTCTTTGATGACAATACCGAGTTCTTGCCCTTGATTCGAGAACAGGCAATGGCAGCTTTGGCTGAAGCGAGTGCAGCAGTGTTAGTGGTGGATGGTCAAGCAGGACCGACAGCTGGAGATGAAGCGATCGCGCAATGGTTACGTCAACAACATGTGCCAGTTGTGCTAGCTGTCAATAAATGTGAATCGCCCCAGCAAGGAATTATCCTAGCCTCCCAGTTTTGGGAACTGAATTTAGGAGAACCCTTCCCGGTCTCAGCAATTCATGGCAATGGTACAGGAGAATTACTAGAGAAGCTGGTTACCTACCTGCCCAATGTAGACACTATCCCAGAAATCCCAGAGATTAAAGTTGCTATTGTCGGACGCCCCAATGTCGGAAAATCCAGCTTATTGAATACCCTCACTGGGGAGAATCGCTCGATTGTCAGTCCAATTTCTGGCACCACTCGTGACGCCATTGATATGGTAGTACAACGGTCAGCAGATCCAGAAAAGGGTACTGATGCCCAAACCTATCGCTTGATTGACACCGCTGGCATTCGCAAAAAGAAAAACGTTACTTACGGACCGGAATTTTTTGGTATTAATCGTGCCTTCAAAGCTATTCGCCGCTCAGATGTAGTGCTACTGGTGATTGATGCTATAGATGGGGTGACAGAGCAAGACCAAAAACTGGCAGGACGTATTGCGGATGAAGGACGTGCTGCGATAATTGTAGTCAATAAGTGGGATGCTATCGAAAAAGATTCCTACACTATCTATGAATACGAAAAACTGGTTAAAGACCGACTGAGTTTTATCGAGTGGGCTGAAATCATCTTTGTCAGTGCCCTAACAGGCAAGCGGGTCGAAACAATTTTGGATTTAGTTGATACCGCTGCCAATCAACATGGACGTCGTGTCTCTACCTCTGTGATTAATGAAGTCCTACAAGAAGCCGTTAGCTGGTACACTCCTCCCACCAATCGCCAAGGGCGTCAGGGCAAAATCTACTACGGTACCCAGGTAAAAACTAAACCCCCCACGATTGCCCTGTTTGTCAACGACCCCAAACGCTTCAAAGAGAACTACCGTCGCTACATAGAGCGTCAGTTCCGCCAACAATTAGATTTCACTGGTACACCAGTACGATTACTGTGGCGAGGCAAAAAAGTCCGTGATGGAGAAGAAGCTCAAATCAACCTCAATCGAGCTACCCGCGTGTGACAACTGACCCCCTCGACTACTACCCACTCAGCACTCACCACTAACATGGACTTATTGCGATCGCTTCCTATCGGACTATACTTGGAACAACCAGTCACCTGGATGCATCACCTCGACTCCAGGGTAAAGATGTTTTGGTTGACCAGTTTTCTGATCGCACCCCTGTTGGCAAATCCCTACTGTCGGCTCGGGCTATCCTCCTTACTGATTCTAATCACCTTATCAGCTAGGATTCCCTGGCGGGTGTGGCGTCAGCAAATGGGTTGGTTGTTGATGCTAGCATGTTTTGTCTTCCTGATCACTACGATCGCTCCAGATGGTATGGCCATTGACCATCAAGTCAGACTACCTCCAGAACCTCAAGAGCACACCCAACTTCAAACTAGTGACTACCGTTATGTCATCTGGAGTGGTAAAGCGTTTACTATGATTAGTCTTACTATTACTCGTCGCTCAATAGATTTAGCGGTCCGGATCAGCACAACTCTATTTATCCTAGTTTACAGTTCCAGTCTCTTTCTGCTTACCACAGCACCAGAAGAAATTACCGCAGGTTTAGAAAGCTTAATCAAACCCTTACGGCGTTTCAATGTTCCGGTTACCGAAATTCTGCTCACCTTAACCCTTTCCTTGCGCTTTATCCCCCTAGTGCTCGAAGAAGTACAGAATTTAGGTCGTTCCATACGCACTCGTGCTATCAACTGGAAAAAACTCGGTCTGAGCCGAAGCTTACAAGTTTGGTTAATGGTTGCGGAAAAGCTTCTGGAAAATCTGCTGTTACGGGCTGAGCAAATTGCTAGTGCTATGACTGTCAGGGGCTTTACTAGTCCCAATGAGCATCAAGTGGAGTGGCATCAACTGCGTTTACGCTGGTGTGATTGGTTAGCACTGGCAAGTTTACTAGTATTTTGGGGAGTAAGATTAACCTGGGGTTGGAAAATTTGAATCTTTTGTGAAAAACATAGCTATGGTTTAATCTAGGTAAATTCAAGCAATCCCTGCCCTTTAAAGTCAGGGACAGCAGTCAAAAGATTTGTATCTCAGCCATCCTATGACAAATCAATCACCGTCCGAGCGGACATCACCCCCAACAGCTCCTCAGCCAAGCCGCAAACCAATTCTAGACCTTGATGAATTACTGGCAATTATCGTAGCCTTCGCCACTATTGGTCTAATTCTGTTTTGGGGCACTAGGGGCAACCGGGGAAAATTTAGCTTCAAATCCCTTGAGTCTCCCTTTGCATCATCTGAGTCAACAGAGTCAACGGGAGAACTATCACTATTCCCAAGCCTTAAATCAATCACGGGTGGGGGTAATTCATCATTTGCGCGCTCCTCATCCTCCAAATCAAGAACGAGTTCTTGGTTCAGGGGATATTCAGTTGATCCAGCCACGGGTTTAATGCTCGGGTCAGCTCAAGGTAACTCACCAGAGGAGTCAGAAACTAGTCCATTCCTAGGGCTATTCTCATCAGGGTACTCATCCACAGGATATCGCGACCGCACCATGGCCAAGGGCAAAGCCGGATCAGATGGTAATACTGACGGTAGCACAGGTCCTGACCAAGCCAGATCAGATGGTAATACTGACGGTAGCACAGGTCCTGACCAAGCCAGATCAGATGGTAATACTGACGGTAGCACAGGTCCTGACCAAGCCCAATCCTCATCACAAACTATCCCTATAGATGTTAGCGATTTCCGCTCCATTCAACCAGCAGAGATTCCTAAAAATCATTGGGCAAGTCCTTTCATGAGACCTCTAGCCAAGGACAAAGTATTAATTAACTTACCTGATCAGGAATTTCTACCGGACAGACAGGTAACACGGGGAGAGTTAGCTGCTCAAATTCAAAAAGCGTTTCAAGAGCAGAAGAAGCGACAACGAGTAAATTATAAGGATAAACCTACTGATCAATCAGCATCTAAAGCAATTGATGAAGCTACCGAAACCGGCTTCATGTCAGGATATCCCGGACAGGAGTTCCGTCCTGAGCAAAAAGTTCCTCGTGTACAGGTTTTAGTTAGCCTGATTAGCGGTCTTGATCTTCAACCTTCATCCAATCCAGCCGAAACGTTAAAGATTTACCGAGATCAGGATGACATTCCTGAGTGGGCGATTGAGAAAGTAGCAGCAGCAACAGAAGCGGGTATAGTTGTTAACTACAGTGAAAAAACTATGCTCAGACCAAATCAGCCTGCTACTCATGCTGAGATGGTTTCTATGCTTTATCAGGCTTTGGTCACATCAGGTAAGGCTCAAGGGGTTTCCTCTCCATATATTGTAGCTCCGAAATAGAATTATCGGATTACAGATCAGGTAATGATCAGCCCATTTTAATCGACGTTATTGATTAGCCCGGAGTTAACACTCCGGGCAATATTTTTTATGGGAATAGAGGGAGAAGGGAGCAGGAAGCAGGGAGCAGGGAGCAGGGAAAAGAGGACTGGAAAAAAATCCTGTTTACCTCATTACTATGACAAACCCTTGTTAAGCATCAAGGCAACCGTTAACTATCAACCATTGTGTTAATGCAGTCGTTCATGGTTTGAGTTCTGTATGCGATCGCATCTTGTCAGCCCCCTGGAAATCCCCACAGGTAGGCGCACCCGTTGCTACCACAGTGCTCTGACAGGTAGCCCAATTGGGGTTCGAGGAGGAGTTGTCACTGTTGGCTGTACAGGAGTGGAAATGACAGTTCTCCGAATACGGTTCATCCGTTCGATACGCCTCTGTTGGAGAGACTCTAACACCTCGGTAACACTACTGGTAACCCTCCGAGTCTCTGAACTCGCCAAATCACTTGAACTAACAACATTAAGGATACGATTCCCAGCCATCAAGACTTCCTTACCTTCTGTCAAATGCAATTGCCTGAGCTTGGAAGTCGGTAGCCAAACAGTTTGGCTGTCACCGTTGTCAAGCTTAACCTTTACCATATTGCCAACGATACTCTTGATAGTACCTTTGTCAAGCTCTTGCCCCCGATCTTGTTTGAGGATCCGGTTTTGGGCGTGTTCACCCATTGGGTTAGCCTGAGCGGGAGCCATAGCAAGGGTACACAGCAGCAGTGACAAAGTAGTCCCTGTCCATACATTCAAGTTTTTAATTTTTATCATCAACTTAATTGATATTTCTGTTACTCGAAGAATTTAAAATTAACGGATCTACTGTAAAATCTACTGAAAGAATAGATTATTTCCGGAATAGTTTATCAGTCTATTTACTAAGATTGTTTTCTCCAAACCTCACTCATGGCCTGGGGTTAACGTTTTTGCTAATGTTGCTTTTCAAGTATATTAAAGTGATGTTATAAAGTTGTTGTAAATAAAAAAAAATTAGTAATGGTGAGAGGTAAATTGCTATCTCGGAGCTTAATGCTACTCTGCTTGAGTATAGTAATTCCAATACTTCATGAGCAACAGCAGGTAGCTGCCTCTGAAAAAACCAGTAGTCCTGACGCTACTACCAAAGAGGTTTTACATCAAAATCAATTGCCTGGAATTGAAGCCCCAAAATTGCCACTTCTTGGAGACCTGGATCTATATCTTCCTCTAGAAGAAGACATCCCAGCAGAGGCTACTCAAATTACTCGTTTGGTGATTAAATTGAGTGAACGTCGTGTTTATGTCTATCAAGCGGCTCAAGTACTAAACACTTACCCCATTGCCATTGGTAAAGCGGGTTGGGAAACACCAACAGGCAATTTTGAAGTGCTCCAAAAGCTTCAGTATCCAGCTTGGGAGCATCCTTGGACAGGTGAAGTAATTCCTCCAGGGCCGAATAATCCCCTTGGCGATCGCTGGATTGGTTTTTGGACTAATGGGAAGAATTATATTGGATTTCATGGAACAACTGCTGAGGAACTCGTCGGACAAGCTGTTTCTCACGGTTGCATCCGAATGCTCAATAAAGATGTCCGGGATTTATTTGAAAAGGTTGCTATAGGAACACCGGTAATCGTACAGCCTTGACATCCTCTACCGGAATAGGTTAATCCCCAGAAGTAGAGAGTCCAGCCCTGAGCTCTTCATAATTATTAATTTTTTGATAACGATGAGTTAAATAGACCCCACCCTTAGCGCACTACCAATTGATTTGCCCTCAACTAACCAAAGCGTGAAAGATTGCCCCGATAGCTCGAATTGTGGTCTGTTGCTTCACTTCCGGTCTTGGAGAGTTTCACAACTTAAATCCGATTGTTATAGTGATTAGGGTATAGGTTCAACTTTCTGACCCGGTCTACTATAAACGGGATTTCCAAACATTAAACGTATTTTTTTATGAGTAAATCAATAATTGAGTTAGTTGATGAACTGTCAACAGATAGCCTAACTGTAAAAATCCTGAACGCACTGGATTTTGTGATCCCAGGGGAGTGGGAAAACCTAGTGGGGTTTAACCATACCATTCGCAAGCTAACTGGGGAAGAGGATTACGAGGTGATTACG
>NZ_JAAHHZ010000096.1:0-24365 GCF_010672005.1 Moorena sp. SIO4A5
CTACTCCCTACTCCCTACTCCCTACTCCCTACTCCCTACTCCCTACTCCCTACTCCCTACTCCCTACTCCCTACTCCCTACTCCCTACTCCCTACTCCCTACTCCCTACTCCCTACTCCCTACTCCCGATTACTCTTGCGTCAAACGGGTCATAACCTTATTCGACCGTTCCACAAACGCCTTCATGCCTTCGGCATCAAAGCCTTTCTGGGCCATCAGTGCCAGGTCATAGACATGCTGACAAATCATGCTAGCCAATTCCGCTGAGGGAGACTGACCGCCACTCTGAATAATACTGCTTTGACTGAGGTTGACTAGATTCTGAATCAGTGGGTGGGTGGTATTGACCACTAAAATATGTTCCTCTGGGAACTGCACTGACTCCTGCTGCATCATGGCAGTCATTTCCTGTAGACGGCGCATTGCTTCCGGTAACAATACCATTGCCGGTGGGGTGCCTTGGGGGTCATCAGACTTGAGGGCTTGAGTCCGGACATTGACCTTAGGCTTATTAATCGCTTGCTCGAACAGTTCCTTAATCAGGTCAGAACGGGTTTTGTTGGTCTTCGGGTCAACAATCTCTTTTTCCTGCTCCTTATCAACAAGGGTATCATCCAAGTCCGAATCGACCCGAGAGAACTTAGCCTCTGTATATTCCCGTTCCAAGAAGCTAATGTAGTGGGTGTCGATAAAGGAGTCCATAAATAGGACTTCTAACCCTTGATTTTTGTGCAGTTCTACATAAGTGGCTTGGCTAGCCTCATCAGTGCAATAGAATACCCGATTTTCGTGATTTTCTTTATTGCGCTCTAGATACTCTTTGATGGTAGTGTAGGGTTGAGAAGAGGAAGACTTGTCCTTTTCTGTGCCAGCATCTGGAGTGACATCCTCCCAAGCATCCCCCTCTTGGGATTGCACTTCTACCTTAGGGGTGTCAGTAGGGGTATCAGTGGTTGGAGCTTCGGAACTTTCCACCGGTTGATAGGTGGTGCGGAAGATCACAATATCTTCTACTTGTTTCTTAAACTTATCGCTATTGATGCAGCCAAACTTAACGAATGTACCCACATCTTGCCAGGAACGGATGTACTTATCCCGCTCATCTTGATACTGTTGCTTTAAGCGATCGCCAACTTTCTTAGCAATAAAGTCACCAATCCGAGCCACTGTCCTGTCCTTGGTCAGAGCAGAACGGGAAACATTCAGGGGAATATCAGGACTATCAATCACCCCTCGCAGTGGCATCAGGAAGTTAGGAATTACTTCCTCACAGTTGTCACTCACAAACACTTGATTACAGAAAAGCTTGATTTGCCCCTTAGTCACATCCACGTCTGGCTTTAGCTTAGGGAAATAGAGAATGCCATCAAGCAAGAAAGGATAATCTGTGTTTAGATGTACCCACAGCAAGGGTTCATCTTGGAACGGGTAAAGATAGCGATAGAATTCTAGATAGTCTTCTTTGGTCAGGTCTCTTGAAGATTTCTTCCACAGTGCCTCATGCTTGTTGATCACCTCATCTTCCAGCTTGATGGGCACTGCCATGAAATCACAGTAGGATTTGACTAGCTGACGAATCCGTGAGGGTTCTAGGTACTCCTGTTCCTCCTCTTGCATGGTCAGGGTAACGGTAGTACCCCGTTCGGTGCGCTCAGAATCCGATAGTTCAAAGGCTGGAGAACCATCACAGGCCCAATGAACCGCTGAAGCTCCTGATTGATAAGACAGGGTATCAATTTCCACCTTCTGAGCCACCATGAAAGCAGAATAGAAACCCAATCCGAAGTGACCGATAATCTGTTGGTCAGCTTCCTTTTGGTACTGCTGGATAAATTCTTCAGCGCTAGAAAAAGCAACTTGATTAATATACTTTTTCACCTCATCGGCAGTCATCCCAATGCCGTTATCTGAGATGGAGAGAGTTTTCTTATCCTTATCAATGGTAATTTTAATTTCCGGGTCTCCCACATCCCCGTCAATCTCCCCAGCATAAGAGACCATCTTCAACTTCTGGATGGCATCCACTGAGTTGGAGATCAGCTCCCGCAAGAAGATTTCGTGATCGGTGTAGAGAGACTTCTTGATAATCGGGAAGATATTCTCAGTATGAATCGTGATTGTGCCTTGTTCCAGTACAGTCATTGGTATAGGTATATTTATATGAATGTCCCTTTAACGATTCTGAGGGATAACTTTTGATACGACAGATGGGGTTGTCCACCGATAGGGATTCGGATTTCCGTATCTTGGGGAAGACTAGTGAAGTTTAGTTGGTTTCGCCCCCCTAACCCCCCAAATCTACAGAACATGGTAGGGATAGGGACAACAATGAAAAATTTCCTGGCTAGGGATGAGAGGTAATAGCCAAAACAGTCAGCTGCTTGTTCAGCTTCAGATTGAAATTCCAACCGAAAATCCACTAGTCATCAATCTCCAGGCTAGCATACTGAGCGAAATCACCTAAATATTTTCCTTTCCCTTCTGCTGCTTGGTGGATACCTCGTTTCACCTGCGCCAGGGTTTCGGGATTTTGCCATAACCACTGTTCTTCTTCTGGAATTGGATCGAGTAGGATTTGTCCTGTATCGTTGATCAAGACTCGGTAGACTTTTGCCTTAGCTTCCGGTTCTAATTTTAAACAAAAGTGCTCATCAATTTGGGCAGCATTATCAATGACCTGGAAGTTTTGGTTAAGAATCATTTTTAATAGCCGACTAGCTAGATATATACACTAGTTTAGTCTAGCCTGTTGAATAAGCCCACTTGCCTTGAGTGCGATTGACTTGCTTGTCACGCTACGCGATCGCTAAACACCCCACACCTGATACCGAGTTGCATTCAAAGATAGTAGATTGGTGGGATGGGGAGATGGGGAGATGGGGAGATGGGGAGATTGGGGCAATAGAAAGTTGTACCTTTGACCGCTACTTAGTATCATAACCCACAACAGCTTCAGGGTTTGTAGTGGTAAAAATAAGATAAATTTTCCTCCATTTTTGAATTCAGATAATCAATATCCTCTTGATTTAAATATTCAGTAAATCCTCCCACTTTTCCTTTACGAGTTTTGTAAGACTCTTGATCTTGCTGGTCAGTTGGAGTCAAGCGATCGGATTTAAATGTCCGGTTTTGTTCCATCTGGCGCATATTCTTAAAGGAGGCAAAGTTAACAGCTTCCTCAATTACTTCATTCCGAACTGATTTAACACCTAAAAATTCTAAAACCCGCTTCAATTCTTTTTGGGTATTTGTTTGGATATCTTCATAACGCACCAGCAAAAAATATTTCGGTAGATGGCGATTAGCTTCCCATATATTGTAATACCTAATCAAGGTATCAAAGCTCCCCACTGACTCATGAATGAAGCTAGGCAAATCCCCCTCATAGGGTTTAATTCGTTCAGCATACTGCTTCAGAGAGTCTACTTGCTGCATGATGTGAGCATAGTGTCCCACCCGTTTAGTATGTTCAAAGTAGATAGATACTACTACATCCCTAGGGTCTCGGACTAATAGAATTACCTTAGCATTTTTATAGTTGGCCTTACTTTGAACAAGTTCATCAGGCTTTTTCCATTCTGGTTCATCATCATGAATAACTCGAATTTTTGGGACATCAGGGTGCAATGGTGCTAAGGTTTCCAACTCCAATATTCTCTCCATAATTTTGGGGTCAGTTAGACCTAAATGCTTTTCTAATACCCGTCCAATCATCAATCTGAGCCAGGTTCGTCCAGATTTAGGAAATGAAATCAGATAGGCATCCACTGACCGTTGATCATACCAACGCACTAGACTAGTGATTAGAGGCTTTTGAGCCATTCGTCCTAGGAATGTTCCTAGTTTTCGTCTTCCTTCTGGTGGTAGTTTGCTCTTGACAAAAGACCAAGCACCAACAATGATTGATCTAACTAAAATCCCGTTAAGTATCATAATTATTATAGGTTAATTTTAGATGTTAACAAAAGGGAGTCGGGAGTCGGAATCCCCCCTAACCCCTCCCAGGATGGGAACGGGAGTCGGGAGTCGGGAGTCGGGAGTCGGGAGTCGGGAGTCGGGAGTCGGGAGTCGGGAACTTCGGAATTGCCAAAAAATCCTGTTTACGTCATTACTATAAAAAAAGCTATTTTAACAAAAAAACCAAAGTGATCAATTCCCTATTACCTGAGCGCAGCGCTATACAATTTAACTATATACCCAAGATAAATAAATCCGCTATAGCAATTCTCAGACTCATTCATGAGATACACATAATTTTTACCACTCCACCCTCCCGACTCCCTACTCCCGACTCCCTGCTCCCTGCTCCCTAAAACCCAAGACGAAAGTACCTCACCCATATTGATAACTGCTATATACCATGACTAAAGTTTTTATAATCTGTTCTGGTCTGGGTCATATCCAGCGGGGCTATGAATCGTTTGCCCAAGAGTGCTTCGCCGCTTTATCTCAGGAATCTTCTCTTGATATCACCCTGTTTAAAGGAGGAGGTAAGTCTCAAGAAAAAATGATTACATTATGGAATCTACCACGGTATAGTTGGATGGCCGGTCAACTGGGAAGATTGGTTAAGCAATTAAGTAACTTTTTAAAAAAAGGTGACTATTTTGTCAGACAAGAAGGCTACTTTATTGAACAAGCATCATTTATCGTAAGTTTATTATCACATATATATCGTGAACGTCCAGAGGTAATTTACTTCAGTGATGATGGCTTAGGCTATCTACTGTGGCACTGGCGGCGTTTGACAAAACAGAATTATAAGCTGCTTTTCCGTAATGGAGGAGCCTTCTCTCCTCCTTTTTACCGTTGGGATCATGTACAGCAGTTAACACCAATTCACTATAAACAGGCGTTAACCTATGGAGAGCCTGTTGAGAAACAAAGTCTACTTCCCTCTGGATTCTTCATCCCTTCCAAATTACAGATACTGTCACCATTAGAACGAGAGGGGTTACGAGAGAAATTAGGACTACCGAAACAGCAACCGTTAATTCTTTCTGTCGCAGCGATTAATAAGTATCATAAACGCATGGACTACATTATTAATGAAGTAGCGAGTTTGCCAAAACCTAGACCATTCCTATTATTATTAGGTCAACAGGATGCTGAATCACCAGAAATTATTCAGCTTGGCCAAGAGCTATTAGGGGTTGATCAGTTTCAAGTGCGAACTGTTGCTCGTGAGCAAGTAACGAATTACTATCAGGTTGCTGATCTTTTCGTCTTAGCGTCTCTCCATGAAGGATTACCAAGAGTAATTGTGGAAGCGATGTCCCATGGTTTACCTTGTTTAGCTCATGATTATGACATTACTCACTTTGTTTTAGGCAATGAAGGATATTTCGCTAATTTTGAATTAACCGGAAGTTTAGCTAATTTAATTACTCAAGTATTGAGTGAAGGGTATAACGATAGTAAGCGTGAAAATTGTCATCGTACGGTCTATGAACGGTTTAGTTGGCAGGAGTTATCGCCAGCTTATATTGATATGATTGAACGGTGTAGATTAATGGCAAAGGGAACAGGGAGTAGGGAGTAGGGAGTAGGGAGTAGGGAACTTCAGATTTTACAAATTTACTGTTGTCGAAGCTTTCGGTAATATTACTCCGAAAAAAAACGCGATGCTCAGCAAAGAGCCGCTACGCGATTGACCTGCATGTCACGCTACGCTAACGCTAACTTGTTATTACAATTTTAGCTAACCGATTTTATCGGTAATTTTAATTAAAAAAAAACGCGATTGACCTGCATGTCACCCTACGCGATTGACCTGCATGTCACGCTACGCGAACGCTTCCGATATTTTCCCGATTCCCGATTCCCGATTCCCGATTCCCGATTCCCGATTCCCGATTTCCGATTCCCGATTTCCTCGTTTCCTTTAAATTATCCCTCAAAAAAAATTCTAAAAACCCTTGACAAATATGTTAGTAATCATTATGATTATATTTATTAAGTTAAAAACATTGTTTCGACTATGCATCACAATTTTCTGCCAAATTCAGACAACAATCCAGAGGATATCACTCCGGAGATTACTCCTGAGGAGTTTTCCGAAAAAGAATTCCTTGTTCCGTATATTCTGAAGGGAACTCGCCAGCAAATAAGCCATACCATGCATATCCTTAATGCCATGGGCTATGCACAGCTTTCGGAGTGGAGTCCTCTTCAGCCCACTGGAATTCCAGGGCAATTTATGACGATGATGAGGAGATACTGGATTTGGCGTTAACACCTTAAATTTCTGGGGGGGTTTCCCCCCCGGACAAAGGCTCCGGTCTGTTCGCGTAGCGAACAGATTGGTAATAAAATTGAGTGCATAAGCGAAAATTCCTAGCCGTGGAAAGTATTTCTGCGGCTATTTTTTTGGGTTAGCAGGTTTAAGGTTAGTATGTTGTTCGCGTAGCGTGGCCAAAAGGCCAAGGTTAGCAGGTTTAAGGTTATTATTGTTGAAGGTTAGTAGGTTGAAGGTTAGTAAGTTTAAGGTTAGTAGGTTTAAGGTTAGTAGGTTGAAGGTTAGTAAGTTTAAGGTTAGTAGGTTTAAGGTTAGTAGGTTGTTCGCGTAGCGTGGCCAAAAGGCCAAGGTTATTAGTGTTTAAGGTTAGCAGGTTGTTCGCGTAGCGTGGCCTTTTGGCCAAGGTTAGTTTATTGCATTGATGAGGTACATTTATAAATCTCAAAGTCCCCCTTTTTAAGGGGGATTTAGGGGGATCGCTTTGTCCCTAATCGGAGAGAGAATTGCTATTTTATGTTAAAGGTTATTATGTTGAAAGTTATTAACAGGCTCAGCTCATCAACACCAAACCTCGCACCATTAGTATTGTCTTGAGCCAATCACTAATATCATCTCCGGATAATTACCCTTAATAAAAATCTGCCCCATCTCCCCATCTCCCCATCTCCCCACACTTGCCTGCTCCGAAGCTCCCTAAAACCAAGATGCTCTAAGGTTCTGTTCGCAGATATCCAAGAATAGTGCTAGTATTAAATAATCCTGGAAATCGATTCAGTAATGCGGTAGACTGAGGAGCAGGTAATATAAGTAATAGGATAATTTTCAGCAATACTTTTAAGGTAACCTTTGCCAGTAATAAGGTTGGATCATGTCTGAGGGCATGGCAAAGAAATCGGAGTGCGGCTAGGGTTATGTGTCGTTCTGGAAATGATTCAAAAGCCTTGAAAATTAGGTACTTATACAGGTTAGCGAGGCTGTGCTTTTTCAGATATTGTAGAGAATCAGGAGCAGCAGCAAAGGCTCGTTCAATTACTTGTAAGCAACCTGCTTCCATCTTGGAAGTATCAGAAGAGGCTGAATTAGCTGAGACTCGATATAAAATGTGTGGGTATGGTACAGCTACAAAGGGATAACGAGCTGCGAGCCGCAGCCACATATCCCAATCTTCTGCCTGGGTTAGGGATTCATCAAATTGACCAACTGTGTCAAATGCTTTCTTACGAATCAGGACGTTAGAACCATTTTCCAAAAAATCAGTTAGCAAGAGCTGAGGATAAACATTACCATTGAGAGTGATATGGTTACCCCGCCGCACAAACTGACCTGATTCATCGATATAATCTGTCCAACTATAGGCAACGGCGGCTTGGGGGTTTGCCTCTAAAGCCTTTAACTGGAACTCTAATTTATCTGGATGCCAGAGATCATCGGCATCTAGGAAAGCAATATAGTCCCCTGAAGCATGGGATAATCCACGATTACGGGCTGAGTTGACACCAGCATTGGGATAGGAAAAAATTTTTAATCGAACATCTTTGATACTATAAATTATTTCCCCTGTCGAGTCTTGGGAGCCATCATCAATGACAATTATTTCAAAATCCGTAAATGTCTGATTTAAAACAGATTGAATAGTCTGTTTGATAGTTTTTTCGTCATTATAAACCGGTATAATTATAGATATTAAGCTGGCCTTCATTTAAATTTCATGGTTCTGACATTAAGGGAGTAGGGAGTAGGGAGCAGGGAGCAGGGAGTAGGGAATAGGGAGTAGGGAGTAGGAAAAAATTTAAGTATTTAGTTTAATATGATAGCTGATAGCTGATAGCTGATAGCTGATAGCTGATAGCTGACAATGCTATACTGATTTAGTTCTATGGTTCATTAGCCCCTTAATAGTTTCTTCTGGAGCATTTTGCTGCTTCAAATAGGTTTTGAGAGTTGTTTCGGTTTTACTCTTGAGTAAAAAATCACTGACTAACAGTTTAATAACTTGCCTAACATAGGAAATAGCATACCTCCAGAAAGGTACATGGTGTGATTCTTCATAAATTATATTGACCATATGCCAGATATTATAATTTGACTTTAAATTAGTGAATCCTTTCAATATCTCTAGTCTTTTGGCTGTATTCGGTTGAAGATACCATTGTAGTAAAGGGGGCATATAACGAATCAAGTCATTTAAATTATAATCAGTAGTGGCTTGGAGTTTACTTGACAAAATCACGTTAAATCCTGATTTATGAGCACGACTAACAAACTCAAAGTCACCGCCGTAATGCCGGAATCTATCAGCATCTGGAAATCCAATTTTATCGACCACTGCTCTGGGGATGATAGCTATATTACCATTTAGGGTATCGACTGACCTAGCTTCTGCTGTCGCAAAATAATCCATACTCCGAATTGGCTGTTTTTTATGCATGCCACTGAACACAATCCAATCGGAATAGGTTTTATCCCGGACAATACCCCCAACAATTGTATTATTGTACAGTGGAGATTGACAAATATCAATCAGGTTGTTAAGGAAATTGTCTGACAGAGAAATATCATCATTTAGCCACACTAGGTAATCGGAGTCTAATTTATCTATGGCATAGTTCATCCCGAGACAAATTCCACCTGTCCACCAAAGATTGCCATCTCCCTCAATTAAGTAAACATTGGGAAATTGACGTCTAATCATGTCTGGGGTGCCATCTGTGGAACCATCATCTACTATGATGACTGAGATAACTGAGGTATTATCGGTATTTGCTTGAGGAATTTGCTGAAAAATTTGACTCAGAATATTCTGAGTATAGTGTTGCCTATTTCTAACTGGAATAATTAAGGATATTTGAGTCATTTTAGCAAAGGGAGTAGGGAGTAGGGAGTAGGGAGTAGGGAGTAGGGAGTAGGGAGTAGGGAGTAGGGAGTAGGGAGTAGGGAATAGGGAATCGGGAATCGGGAATCGGGAATCGGGAATCGGGAGTCGGAAAAATTAGTTTTTGTACTTCATTGAATATGATTTTTTTTTATCTAAACATACCTATTAAAAAAGTGTTATAATGATAGTATGTGCGTCAACTATTATTTTCCACTGTTCCCTGTTCCCTGTTCCCTGTTCCCTTATTTTGTAAAAGCTTTCTAATAGTAAAAAATGGACTGAGCAAACTGCCCCAGAAGAATTCTAGTTCAAAGGCAGCAATGAGATTAGTTTTAAATTGTCCTCGATACTTAAGGAAATGTAGGAGAAATCGGCGCAAATTTCCCAATAAGGTTTTGGTAATTACTATAGGCTTTTGCCAAAAGGTAGCATTAATCAGGCGGAGCTGACAGGTTGCTAAACCACAGCCACGAGCGAGAGTGAGTAAGTAATCTCTCTGAAGACGCCACTGGGGAATCTGATGATAGCTATGCATGGCTGGGTTATACCAAATTTCCCAACCTGCTTTGTACATATACAGCAATGGCTCATAATCATCCCCCTGCACGAATAATCCGGGCAGTTTGCCTGTCAAACTGGGACGAGGTGGCACACTATCGAGCCAAGCTTGTCTACGAACGACTAAGCTTGCCCCTGGGGGTAGCCTGATTTGCTCGGGTTGAAAGGGATGGGGGTTTGGTCCATGTTCCCGAATTGCGAGAAATTGCTTGATGGGATCAAAATTTTCTGGGGGTTCGACTTCAAAATCACCGTGAATTTGACCACTGTAGGCTCCTGCCTTAGGATACTTTTGACCAAAGCTATAGGCGGCAGCAATCCAGTTGGGATCAGGTAAATTGTCATCATCTAAAAAACCGATTAATTCACCTTTAGCCTCCTGGACAGCTCGCAACCTGGCAAATGCTGATCCTTGTTCGAGTTCAAAACAATATCTTAAGGGGACAGATAAATCCCAATTGCTTTGATAGTCTTGAATAACCTGGGCAGTATCATCACTACTATTGTTGTCAACAACAATAATTTCCCAACTGATGGAGTTGAGGAAAGTTTGCGATCGCAGTCGTTCGAGCAGTAATGGTAAACGCTTCGCCCCATTATAGGTCGGAATCGCTACAGTAAAGTCAACAGCCATAGAACTAGCTCATCTAGCTTTGTTAGTAAATCACCACAATTTTGCCAAATTGGCTCAACTAATAGAAGCATAATTTGATATCCTGAGATATCCTGATTGGTGATTTGAGATTGATGGAGAGAACCTCCTTCACCCACTCAATCATAATTATGATAAAATCAACAACTGTATTTTCCTGGAATTCAAGGGCGATCCCATTGGCCAGCATGGGTGAACTTACCCATATAACTCGTGGTCTAGACAAGGTAAGGGAGATGCAGGGTGTTTACAAATTATTTTCCCTTACCTAAAAACCTTTGAGTATGGACGTCATTGACTAGAACCATTGACACCGGACTAGGTAAGGGACATGCAGGGTGTTTATAAAATAATTTTCCCTTATCCAAAAATTTTTTGAGTGTTGACCGTTGACTCTTTAGTGTTTACTGTTGACTGTATCGTTTTGACTATTTAGTGTTAACTCTTCACTATTGACTGTTAAAAAACAGCAATATTCCTAGCATTTCCTACTTACCGAGAGTCATCTACCGTGTTATTCAACTCATACGCTTTCATCTTCGGCTTTCTTCCCATTACCCTGGTGGTTTTTTTTGGCTTAAGTCGCTTCCGTGTGGTTAAAGCGACCTGGGTATGGATGACGTTGGCATCCCTATTTTTTTATGGTTATTGGAAAATTGCTTATCTGCCTCTGTTGCTAATTTCAATTAGTGGTAACTATGTCATTGGTAAACAGATAGAGAAGCTAGTAATTCTTTTAGACGAAGGAAGTGGAGAGGATAGTGCGGCTCCTGATAAACCCGATAAAATCTCAAGCCTAGTATCTACAGTAGTTAGTTATAAACAGCAAACTAAACTGCTGCTTTGGATAGGTATTTGCTTTAATTTAGCGATTTTGGGCTATTTCAAATATGCTAATTTTTTCGTAGATTCATTAAACTATATTTTAGGCACAAGTATCACTATTCCACCAATCTTACTTCCTTTAGCGATTTCTTTTTATAGCTTTACCCAAATTGCCTATATTGTTGATGCTTATCGTGGGGAAACGAAAAAGTGTAGGTATAATTTTATGACCTATAGCCTGTTTGTGTCCTTCTTTCCCCAACTGATAGCCGGTCCAATTCTCCGTTACGATGAACTATTGCCCCAGTTTGAGAAGTTACGCAATAGCCTGTTTTCCTGGAAAAATATGGGAATGGGGCTGAGCCTCTTTATCCTAGGTTTAGGGAAAAAAGTTGCGATCGCAGATAATCTATCTCCCTGGGTAGCCACTATTTTTAACAATACTGACCAACTCAGCTTTGTAGAAGCCTGGGTTGGGGCATTGAGTTATACCTTTCAACTGTATTTCGATTTTTCCGGCTACTCTGACATGGCCATTGGCTTAGGATTAATCACAAATATCCGCCTACCGATTAACTTTAATTCCCCCTACAAAGCGAGATCTATCAGTGACTTTTGGCGACGTTGGCACATTACCTTATCCAATTTCCTCCGGGATTACCTGTATATTCCTCTTGGTGGTAATCGTCGCGGTCGTCTACGTCAATATGGTAACTTATTAGCCACAATGCTTCTCGGAGGATTGTGGCATGGTGCTGGCTGGACATTTGTGATTTGGGGGGGACTCCATGGCTTATTTTTGGTAATTAATCATAGCTGGCGGCAAATGAAGCTATCGATGCCGAAAATTATAGCCTGGATCCTGACATTTTTAGCAGTGGTGAGTACGTGGGTATTGTTTCGGGCAACTAGTATTAGTGATGGTTTAGGAATATTACAGGCAATGGTAGGACTCAAGGGCGTTATCTTGCCTACTACTTATCAAAATACCTTGGGTTGGTTAACCCCCTTAGGCATCCAATTTCAGGAGTGGCAAGAGATGAACGTTCTTCTGCCACCTATAGGTTTAGAAAAGACCTTTATGGTACTATTCGGACTAATCCTAGGGGTTACCTTTTTGCCTAATACCCAGCAAATCATGGAACACTTCAAGCCTAGCTGGTACTGGGCAACAGGTATTGGCTTAATCGCTACATTTTGCCTACTATCTCTTAACAGAGTGTCCGAATTTCTTTACTTCCAGTTTTAAAGGTGTGGGGAGATGGGGAGATGGGGAGATGGGGAGATGGGGAGAGGGGGAGATGGGGAGATGGGGAAGTGTGGGGCAGGGGCGCGGGGAGTCAGATCACCAACGGTTGTGGTTTCCAGGGCTTTGAAGGTGCAGATCCAGGTAACCCAAACTCTTCCCCCTGTTCCCTGTTCCCTCTGTTCCCTGTTCCCTGTTCCCTGTTCCCTGTTCCCTGTTCCCTGTTCCCTATTCCGCTGCTCCCTGCTCCCTGCTCCCTGCTCCCTGCTCTTAACTAACCGCTGGAACAACTGATTCACTAGCTGTTACTGGTTTACTGGGTACTTTATTACTAAATGTAAGCCCCTGATCTCCACAATCAATGAAAATGGTATCCCCTTCGATAAACATATTTTCTAAAATCTTAGTAGCAATGGGATTTTCTAACTCCCGCTGAATTGCCCGCTTCAAGGGACGAGCACCATAGACGGGATCATATCCAGCGTCGGTCAGATAATCTTGAGCTTGCTCAGACATTGCCAGGGTAATCTTTTGCTCTGCCAACAGCCGCTCAATCCGTTTGAGTTGAATCCCGACAATCTTCCGCAATTCATCCTTGGTTAGGGTATGGAATATGATCACATCATCGACCCGGTTCACAAATTCTGGGCGAAAATGCGATCGCAAGGACTCTGTCACTCGTTTGCGCATTTCTTCATACTTGGAATCATCCCCAGCTACTCCCAAAATATGCTCACTGCCAATATTGCTGGTCATGACAATAATGGTATTCCGGAAATCGACGGTTCTGCCTTGGGAGTCGGTAATTCGTCCGTCGTCAAGTACCTGTAACAAAATGTTAAATACATCCCGGTGTGCCTTTTCCACCTCATCGAGCAATACTACTGAGTAAGGACGCCTACGCACGGACTCTGACAGTTGTCCTCCTTCTTCATACCCTACATATCCTGGTGGGGCACCTACTAACCGAGAAACTGCGTGTTTTTCCATATACTCGGACATATCAATCCGCACCAAAGCTTCTTCGCTGTCAAACAGAAACTGTGCCAGTGCTCTAGCTAATTCGGTTTTACCGACCCCAGTTGGTCCCATAAACAAGAACGAACCAATGGGACGCCCGGGATCTTTCATCCCTGCTCTAGCGCGACGAATGGCAGCAGATACAGCTGAAACGGCTTCTGTTTGCCCAATCACCCGTTTATGTAAATGTCCTTCGAGCTGTAATAACTTCTGGCGCTCTGATTCCAGCAATCGCTTCAGGGGAATTCCGGTCCATTTGGCCACAATTTCGGCAATATCGGATTCACTGACTTGTTCTCGCAACAGAGCACTACCTCCCGATTGGAGTTCCAGCATCATACTTTCTTTGGCTTCCCGGTCCCGCTGTAAAGCTTCTAATTTGCCATATTTTAGCTGGGCTGCCTTATTCAGGTCATAATTCCGTTCTGCCTGTTCCACTTGTACCCTTAAGTGTTCTTCTTCCTCTTTTAAGGCACTGATGTCTTGTAACAGTTGCTTTTCCGATTGCCATTGTTTATTGAGTTGTTCCTGTTTTCCCCGTAAAACCACAATTTCTTTTTCAATGCGCTCTAACCGTTCTTGGGCAGAACTATAGGTGGCGGTGGTGGCAGTGGTTCGCTTATCTTCCCCTTCTAGAGATAACTTTTCCATTTCCAGCTGCATCAGCCTGCGGTCAGTCGCTTCCAATTCTACTGGCTTGGAGGTAATTTCCATTTTGATTTTGGCTGCAGCCTCATCCACCAAATCAATGGCTTTATCGGGTAAAAATCGGTCACTAATGTAGCGCTGGGATAAGGTAGCTGCTGCTACCAAGGCTGAGTCGGTTATATTAACCCCGTGATGGACTTCATAGCGTTCTTTGAGTCCCCGCAAAATCGAAATGGTGTCTTCTACAGTTGGTTGCTTAACATAGACTTGCTGAAACCTACGTTCTAGAGCAGCATCCTTTTCAATATGCTTACGGTACTCATCAAGGGTAGTTGCTCCAATACAACGCAATTCTCCCCGAGCTAGCATTGGTTTGAGTAAATTCCCTGCATCCATAGTGCCACCGCTAGCACCAGCTCCGACTACGGTGTGCAATTCATCGATAAACAGGACAATTTGACCATCTGAGTGGGTCACTTCCCTGAGTACAGCTCTAAGTCGGTCTTCAAATTCCCCCCGATATTTAGCACCTGCAATCAAGCTGCCCATATCTAAGGAAATCAGCTGGCGGTTTTTGAGGGATTCTGGGACATCCCCATTCACAATTCGTTGGGCTAGTCCTTCTGCGATCGCAGTTTTTCCTACCCCTGGCTCTCCAATCAACACGGGGTTATTTTTGGACCGACGAGAGAGCACCTGAACCACCCGACGAATTTCTTCATCCCGACCAATCACTGGGTCAAGTTTTCCGGCTTGAGCGGCTTCGGTCAAATCCCGCCCGTATTTTTCCAAGGCTTCGTAACGGGATTCGGGATTTTGGTCTGTGACCTTTTGAGAGCCTCGGATGGCTTTAATGGCGGCTTCGAGCTTTGCCGCATCCTGGTTATAGGTTTTGAGCAAGCGGCGTCCTACCCGTTCATCCACCGCTAAAGCCAGTAACAGATGTTCTACTGCAATATAGTCATCCTGCAAAGCCTTGCGATAGGCTTCCGCATTATCGAGCATCACGTCTAAAGCACGACCCAGGTACAATTGGTCTAGGTTAGCGACCTTAGGTTGGCGGTTAGCAAAATTTTCCAGTTGTTGCTGAAACCGGTTAACATCAACAGTGATACGGGATAGAATTCGATTGGGTAGCCCATCTTGTTCCAACAATGCGATCGCAACGTGTTCGACTTCCAGCTGTTGATTTTTGCAGCGACGGGCGACATCTTGAGATTTAACAATCGCTTCCCAGGCTTTATCAGTAAACTTGTTGGCGTCAGTGGGCTGCATATCTTACAACAAATCTCGCTTTTTTACCATCTATGCTGTGGTTAGTATAGCAATCCCTTTTACCCTATATCCGGAAAGTCGGGTTTTAAATTGATCAAGGATAGATTATTACTGATCAAAGGTTGACGGTTATGATTCCGCTTCAGGGTAGGGTTTCTGGATCAATCCCCATTGTTTTGAGATAATCCGCTAACCGTTGAACCGCGAGAAGCCCCGCACGTTACCTTCATTGTCTTGATGCAGCGCGGTCATGGGGGGAACCCCCATGACCGCGCTGCATCGCTGGGTAAGTGTCGTATGGGAAGCGCGGGGCAAGGGTCCCAACGGAGCTTACCAATGTGATATAGTAGGAATGGTAGGGAAAATAAATTAAGAGCTAACCGCCACCTACCAACTAAATATAGAACTTTTTGTATTGTTCCGGCGCGGAGGGGCATCCCGGAGACGAAACCTTAGAATAGGGCAGCCTTAATCATAAAGTTTTAACCCTTTACGCATAACCGACTAACCATAAAGGCTGCCCTATTCTTGCGGTAACTTCTGACCGTGTCGTTAATAAAGCTTATCGAGTATCCGAACGCAGTAGCTGGAGTTGGTAAGAAGCCCGCGCTGTCCCGCGCTTGGCAGCGTCGGGAGATGTCACGAAACCATCAGGGACAATAGTCGGTTCTTTCGGTTTATAGTAAACTCCCATCTTCACCCCTAGGAACCAATGTTGGCGCTCTGACCACACCCAAGAGAGGACTAAGGTAAGCTATCAGCTAATGCGCTACGCGCATTAGCTGATAGCTGATAACTGACGGCTTAATGCTTACTAATTTGCTCTGTATGCTTTCGGTGTCATCCCTGTCAATTGTCGAAACTTTTTGCTCAAATGGCTGTGGCTGTTGAACCCACACTCTAAGGCAATGTCCACAATTAATCGGTCTTTTAGTTTCAACAACTGCTTCGCCCGTTCTACCCGTTGCTGAATCAAGTATTGGTAGGGAGACATGCCAATTGACTGCTTAAATAGACGGCTGAAATGGAATTGGCTCATGTCTAGCAATCGAGCTAATTCTGCTAGTTTAATATCTCGATCTAAATGTGTATCAATGTAATCTATAATTTGCTGTAGTTGACGCAGGGGTAAGCCACCCTGGTAAATTGGCAACTGAGGTTTGGTAGCTGCGTGCTGCCTCAGTAAATTCACTGCCAAGACGTTAGCCAGAGAATCTATGTAAAGTGTGCTGCCATTAGATTCCTGTTGAAGTTCAGTCAGTAGCATGATTGCGATCGCTTCAATCTGTGGATTGCGAGTCCGAAATTCAGGCAGTAATTCTAGCCGATCGGGATTCTGTTCAAGGGTTTGGCTAGCTACGCTTTGAATAAACTGAGATTTAAGCCGAATCTGCAAGTAATTATCATCACTGTCCCACCGAGCAAAAAACGGTGTCTTGGCAGGGGTAATGGACATGTCTCCTTTTTTATACAGCCCTGTATAAGTTTTGCCTGCCTGAATTTGCAGCAACCGAACGGGACGAGGAGCAAGGGAGATAGAAAGGGTATGCTCATCATTGTAATGACAATTTCCCTCTCCAGCAGGATGTTGGAAGTGTTGGACTCGAATATTCTCCCAGCTTTGTGTTTGGGGAGACTTCTGGGATAAGCCATTTGTTTGAGGCTGTTGGATAGCAGGATTTTTCATTATCCAACTCCAGTGCGTCTAGTTCCGATTATAGTCAGCTTGGGGTGCTTTCCAGCAAAAACGTGAAAAGCGATCGCAAGATTGTGATAGTACCACAAGAACTAGACAGCTTAGCATCAATCGCCTTTCTAAGCTGTAAGGGTGATTGTTAAGCAGAAAGTATCAACAAGATGAATATACTTATTTTTGGTTCAACCGGTGGTACAGGTCGGCAGGTTGTGGAACAGGCCCTTGAGCAGGGACACAGGGTTACAGCATTTGCACGGAATCCCGCCAAGCTAGATATCAACCACGCAAATCTCAAGGTTGTTCAGGGGGATGTCATGGATGTCACTTCAGTGGAGAAGGCGGTCCAAGGTCAAGAAGCAGTGGTGTGTTTACTCGGAGCAGGTCAGAAGATGACAGGGACAATCCGGTCAGAGGGAACACAACAGATCATTCACGCCATGGAAAAAGCAGGAATCCGACGCTTTATCTGCCAATCAACCCTTGGAGCAGGAGATAGTTGGGAAAATCTGAACTTTTTCTGGAAGTATATCATGTTTGGATTCCTGTTACGACACGTGTTTGCTGATCATCAAAGGCAAGAGAACTATGTTCAGCAAAGCAGTCTAGACTGGACAATTGTTCGTCCTGGAGCCTTTGTAGATGGGAATCGCACTGGCAAATATCGACACGGTTTTCCAAGTAACGATAAGACATCAAAACTCAAAATTTCTCGTGCTGATGTCGCTGATTTCATATTGAAGCAACTGGCAGATGAAAAGTATATTCACAAGACACCAAGTTTGTCGTATTGAAGTAAGCATTCAGCTATCAGCTATCAGCTATCAGCTATCAGCTATAGCGCAAGTCAGAAGTTAGAAGTCAGAAGTCAAAAGTAAGCTATGACTGAGTTTCGGAGTTTAGGAATGTCAAACATCTGAATGCTTAATGAAATATCAGCCAAAAACTGACCGCTGACGGCTGACCGCTGACCGCTTAGATATTAAACACTTTCACAAAACACGAAAATTCCCAGGAGACTTTATGGTAACTGTTCACAACTTCCGCTTTTCTCTAATGCTGTTAACAGCAATCGGCAGTGGTCTGGCCGCTGGCATCTTCTTCGCCTTTTCGACCTTTGTGATGAAGGCTCTGGCTCAGCAACCACCAGCACAAGGTATTGCCACCATGCAATCGATCAATATCACTGTGATCAATCCCTGGTTTATGATGGCATTTCTGGGAACCGCTGCTGCTTGCACATTGCTAACTATTTCGTTACTGCTGCAGTGGCATCAACCAGGTGCTGTCTATTGGCTGGCGGGTACTCTGCTTTATCTGATTGGCACAATCGGCGTGACCTTCGCGTGCAATATCCCGCTTAATGATGCCCTCGCGATCGTCACGCCAGACAGTACTGAAGCTACAACCCTATGGGCAAGATTCCTGACGGATTGGACATTTTGGAATCACGTTCGGACGGTAGCAGCAGTTTTGGCAGCGATGCTGTTTACAATTTCCCTTTGCGTTCGCCCTTAGGCGGGCACGAAGTGCCATCGCAAAGGGCGATTTGGAATGACGGACCAAGCTACACTCATCCGATAGGGGAGTGTAGCTTGGTTTTTTATTGTCCTCAATATAAACAATCATGTAGCCTGCCAGGATAGATAATGGCATGTGCTTGGAAGTAGGGATGTTGCCAGGTAAGATGTCATTACCCCTGATTACTTACCAACTTACACCCTTGCGACTTGCTAGTATCTAGCGTCTAAAATAAAAGAAAGTAATCGATACTACAATTCCTCAAGAAACTTGACAGAACCAGAACCGCCAAAAAAATTAGTCATCAAAAGAATACCCTCAATTGAGCGCAAACCCCAAATCGCACTCAAGAGCGTTACTAATTCTGAGGGTGAAGTTTTCCAGTGCCAAGACCAGATTAGAGTAAAAGCACCTTGGGGAAGTAGAGCTACTGCCGAGATTACAGTCTTGTATCAGGATGAGAGTGGCAATCCTTGGGCGCAATATAAGCCAAATGAATCTGACCCAAAGTGGGATTGGGAGGGAGGCTGTATCCGTGCAGAGCGACTGAGAAAACCTTGAATCCTAGGTCTGTGACTGATTCGAGCTCTTATCTAGGATAAGGCTTGACCATCTTAGTCGCCCAATACACATGGAAAACCTCTGTGACTGCTCCAGCTCGTCGAATCGGCACTGTCCCTATTTCCTGCATATCCTGAAAATAAGCTCGATAGCTATCTGTTAACTCTTGAAATCGCTCCAGAGTAACGTATAGTCCATCTTTACCCAACCATTGCTCAGGCTGGAACCAGACCATAAAACCACGCATATCCTCTCCCAAGCAGGTAATCGGTGTAGAGGTCAGGGGAGTAATCGCCATCCCTACGATCCCACTGATATAATACCCATTACTAAAGACAAAGCTAGACTCTTGTAATGCCTCACTTAGGACAGGAGACTGAGCAAATCCTTGTCGCAGTTGCTGAATATCAATCAGTTCTGTAGAGGGGTCATCCTTGGGAGAGAGAAAACCCCCAAGTAAAGCATAGTGACCGGATTTTTGCAGTGTTCCTGTAGTGATATGTAGCAGCACAAACAATAATAGGCTAGCTATTGCTATGGCTGAACCCTTTAGCCATCGGTTTACCCAATGGCGCGATGACAGGAAGTGCCCGCCGTTGGGCGATCGCACTTTGTGCCCGCCTAAGGGCGAACGCATTTGCCACTGTTGCGCCTGTTGCCCTAGTAGTAAGGTTATCCCCCAAAATCCTGGCATCGGCCAAGTGGGCAAAATTTGGTGATATCCTGCTAAGAGGGTAAAGCCTAGAACTAGGGGTAGGGATACCCATAGGATCAATCTTGACTCCAATGTTGATGTCTTGCTATACCCGGTAAATTGAGCAAGTAGCGATCGCAAACTCACCCACCACATCGGCAATGCCATCGTAGGGAAAAGATAAGCTATCCCAGATAAAACTATCACTAATACATTTAGCCAATTGTAGCCCTGCTGAGGTACCTCTGGCTCTGGTTTAAAACGGGTGGATAAATGGAAAGTAAACGATATCCAATCATGCTGTATATTCCAGTACCAAATTGGAAAAATAGTTATGATAAATAACATTAAACCTAGCCATGCCCAAGGTGACAACAATGCACAACGATGACGTGGACTCGTTAAGCAAAAACCAACTAATCCTAATCCCAAAACAAAGCCATGATATTTACCTAGACAAGCTAAACCTACTAAAATACCTAGGAGTGCTAACCGATAGCTAGGTCGGTATGAATCATAAATAGGGGTTAGGGTGTGGGGGTTAGGGTGTGGAGTATTGTAATATAAACTATTGGGTTGACTAGAGAATTTTTTCCTTGAATGTTTCCCTCTTAGGGGAAAAAATTCGTAAGCAGCACATAACAAACTAGCTGACCAGAAAAATATCAGGGGACTATCGGGTAAGCTAAGCACACCAAAGCCAATTTGAAAAATCGGAATAATGGTAGCGATCGCTAACGTCAATCGAGCTGCTTTGGTGTTAAATAGATGAGTGCTAGTCAGATACAGTAGCAATAGGCTACCTGTATACAAAATCAGGGCACCCAGACGAATAGTGAATTGGGAAACCTCTCCCGTTATCCAAGTCCCAAAGCCAGTAGTCAGGGCAACTAAAACTGGGTGATCAAAATAACTCCAGTCTAGATGCAGGCTATAGACATAGTAATAGGCTTCATCAATACCAGGGTAAAGCCAGAAAGCAATGATACACCGAAACAGTAGCCCCCCTAGCAGCCAACCAAGTACAAATTGATGTTGAGACAACCTTTTCAGGGCGTTATGCATCATATATAGCAGTTTTCAATGGGGTGAGTTACAAATTACTGGCTTTTAGGGAGCAGGAATCCCCCGTAACCCCCCGCGCGTAAGGCAGGGCTGTTTCATTGTAAGCATTCAGCGGTCAGCGGTCAGCGGTCAGCGGTCAGCGGTCAGCGGTCAGCGGTCAGTGGTCAGTGGTCAGCTTATTTTATTCAAAGGTGCGCTTGACCTTGGCGAATTTAATTCGCCACGGGTCGCACCTAAAAGCACCGATTGCGCTACGGGCACGCTGCGCGAACAGTAGCGTGCCCGTAGCCCATTAGCTGATATAGCAAAAGTCAAAAGTCAGAAGTCAGAAGTCAGAAGTCAAACTCTTGCGCTTACTTAGGTTTGAGACTTTTGTCATGTCCGCGCCTGCCCTGGCGACTGCTATAGCTGATAACTGATAGCTGAATGCTTAGGTTTGATGCTCGTCAAAGATAGATAGGGAGATAGCAACTGTGTATAAGTGTTAATCCAAATCTAAATCCGTTACTGCTCCGACACTACTGGAAGAGACTAAGGTGGCATACTTTGCCAATACCCCTGTGGTATAACGGGGCTTGGGTGCTTGCCAACTAGCACGGCGTTGCTCTAATTCTTGATCGGACACATTTAGTTGTAAGGAACGCTGATGGGCATCAATGGTAATCATATCCCCTTCCTGGACTAATGCGATCGCACCTCCAACCGCTGCTTCTGGTGCGACATGACCGACTACCATGCCATAAGTACCTCCAGAAAATCGTCCATCGGTAATTAATCCGACCGAATCACCTAACCCAGCACCAATAATGGCTGATGTGGGAGCCAGCATTTCCCGCATGCCTGGGCCACCCTTTGGTCCTTCATAGCGCACCACAATCACATCACCAGAGTTGATTTTACCGGCCAGAATCGCATCTAAGCAGGCTTCCTCGGATTCAAATACTCGTGCTGGACCGGTGATTTGAGGATTTTTTACCCCAGTAATCTTTGCTACTGACCCTTCTGTGGCTAGATTGCCTTTCAGAATCGCTAAGTGTCCTTGAGCATACACAGGATTATCCCAAGGACGAATTACATCTTGGTCAGCAGGGGGTTGATCAGGTACATCTGCTAACACTTCCGCTATAGTTTGGCCGGAAATGGTCAAAGCATCCCCATGGAGCAAATCATGGACCAACAGCATTTTCATCACTTGGGGAATCCCCCCGGCGCGGTGCAAATTGACAGTGACATAGCGACCACTGGGTTTGAGGTCACACAGGACTGGTACTTTAGCCCGGATGGTTTCAAAGTCATCAATGGATAAGGCTACTCCAGCAGCATGGGCGATCCCTAACAGATGCAAGACGGAGTTGGTGGAACCACCTACTGCCATAATTACTGCGATCGCATTCTCAAAAGCCTTTCGTGTTAGAATATGCCTAGGTAGTATTTGCTGGCGAATTGCTTCGACTAACACAAAAGCAGATTTCTCAGCACTATCGGCTTTTTCAACATCTTCCGCCGCCATGGTAGAAGAATAGGGCAAACTCATCCCCATTGCCTCAAAAGCAGAGGACATAGTATTAGCGGTAAACATGCCGCCACAGGAACCAGCACCAGGGCAAGCGTTGAGTTCCACCGCCTTGAGTTTAGCGTCATCAATCTTGCCAGCACTGTGTTTCCCAACCGCTTCAAAGGCACTAACTACCGTTAAATCTTCACCATCTAGATGTCCAGGTTTAATCGTGCCACCATAAACGAAAATTGCTGGGATATTCATCCTGGCAATGGCAATCATCGCCCCTGGCATATTCTTATCGCAGCCGCCAATGGCCAAAACTCCATCCATACTTTGGCCATTACAAGCGGTCTCAATGGAATCAGCAATTACTTCCCGGGATACCAGGGAATATTTCATCCCTTCCGTTCCCATGGAAATCCCGTCACTAATCGTAATTGTACCAAACATTTGAGCCATAGCACCAGCAGTTGTCAATCCCGCCTCTGCTCGTTTGGCCAAATCATTTAAACCCAAATTGCACGGAGTAATAGTGCTGTAGCCATTAGCAAGACCAACAATGGGCTTAGTAAAATCGTCATCAGTGAAACCAACAGCCCTCAGCATGGCTCGGTTAGGCGCTCGCTGAACACCTTGGGTAACCACTTGGCTTCTCAAATTCTCCGGCATGGATATGTTCCCCTCAAAGGTTAGAGTCTCTACCAGAGATTTTAGATTTAGCCATGAAATTTAGCCATAATATCAACTCTGGTTGAATACCCATCATCGGAAGTGTGGCAAGTTTGAGGAGTGTGGGAAGTGTGGGAAGTTTGGGAAGTTTGGGGAGATGGGGAGATTTTTATTAAGGGTATGACAACCGGATTTAGCTAGATTAGCTAAGGGAGTGCAGTTTCCTCGACTGGACGTACAATTGCTGATGTCTTACTTTGCTCTGGCTTAAAGATGGCATCAAGTGCCTCTTCTAGATTTTGAGCCATAATAATCTGGTTTTGATAAACCACAATAACTCGCACTAATGTTGGCAGACTATGTTGCTCAGCTTCTAAATACAATGGCTCAACATACAGTAGCGATTGCTCGATGGGAATAACCAAAAGATTCCCCTGAACTGCTCTTGACCCCTTTTGATTCCATAAGGAAATTTGTTGAGAGATGACTGGATCTTGATTAATCAGAGCTTCAATTTGCTCTGGTCCATAGATGAGTTGTTGCTTGGGAAACTGATACAGGAGTAACTTGCCATATTGATCCCCATCAGAGCGACCAGCTAGCCAACCAATTAAATTATTACGACCTGTAGGTGTATAGGGGTGGAGCAAGATAAATTCTTCTGATTTCTCCTTGGGGAGTTTCATGATAATGTAGTAGGGTTCCACTGGTTGAGATTTACCAGCATAAATTTCCTGGGGAATCCGCCACAAATCCTCTTGGTTGTAAAAGACCTGGGGGTCAGTCATGTGATATGCTAGCAAGCGCTCGGATTGGATATTAAATAGATCAATGGGGTAGCGCAGATGAGTCCGCAGGTTGGTGGGCATCTGATCCAGTGACTTGAAGAAATTTGGTAAAATCTTACTCCAAGTTTGAATAATCGGGTCTTTTGGGTCAGCTATGTAGAAACTAACATCGCCATTGTAGGCATCAATAACCACTTTTACGGAGTTACGGATGTAGTTAAACTGGTTGTCACCTGGGTCGGCATAGGGGTAGCGATCGCTTGTGGTGTAGCCATCCACAATCCAGTAGAGATAATTCTTAGTGACCCCTGACTCAGCTTGAGAAGTATCAGCAATTACCAGGTAGGGGTCAGCGTCATAGCGTAAGAAGGGAGCGATCTCTTGAATCCGTTGCCGAATATTACGGCGAAACAGTAACCGTGTTTCGGGTGTGAAATTCCCAGTCAGTACCATCTGCCAGTCTTTGAGATACTGGGCAAACACTAACCGCCGCCAAAAGGAGTTTAGGGCAATACCACCAGTGCCATCGTAGGTGT
>NZ_JAAHHZ010000097.1:0-23872 GCF_010672005.1 Moorena sp. SIO4A5
AAATTAGGCTCGATACTTGGTTATGCATGAACGGGTATTTGGCTTAAATATTGCCTTTCAGGATAGCTAATTTTAAGGCGTGTCGTAGAACTAAGAATCCCCGTCCTTCAAGGGCGGGGAGTGTCAATAGAGTAGAATTTATTAGTCCAGCGGCATTCGCATCTTATTTTTGTACATGCTGGCGGGGTGAGGATTTCAGCGATCGAGTCCTACCCATGAATCAATTGATGAAATCCTTACTGGATCAGGGTTTTGCAATTTAGATGCGAATGCCGCTGGTTCCTTTTGTCAAGCGTGTGATTGAGATGCTCTTACCCTGAGCTATAAACCTGGCTGACCCTAGAAGATATTCTGGTATTGGTTCCAACCGTCTGAAATAACCGTCTCCGCACCCCGATTCTGAAAGTTATTAGGATCCGGTAGACCACTATAGCTATAGTAGGACAGTTGACCATTGGGTTTTAGAGCAAACAGAACTCCAGAACCTCCAGAAAAAACTTTACTATATTCGTTCCAACCGTCTGAAATAACCTTCTCTGCACCCCGATTACGAAAGTTGTTAGGATCCGGTAGACCACTATAGCTATAGTAGGACAGTTGACCATTGGGTTTTAGAGCAAACAGAACTCCAGAACCTCCAGAAAAAACTTTACTATATTCGTTCCAACCGTCTGAAATAACCTTCTCTGCACCCCGATTACGAAAGTTGTTAGGATCCGGTAGACCACTATAGCTATAGTAGGACAGTTGACCGTTGGGCTTTAGAGCAAACAGAACTCCAGAACCTCCAGAAAAAACTTTACTATATTCGTTCCAACCGTTTGAAATAACCTTCTCCGCACCCCGATTACGAAAGTTGTTAGGATCCGGTAGACCACTATAGCTATAGTAGGACAGTTGACCATTGGGCTTCAAGGCATAAAGAATCTGAACACCAGACTGACCTTGAGTCAAAACAGGGGTCAAGGTTGTTAGCCCGGTCATGGTAGCGAGTACAACCAAAAACCTTCGACGTCTGATGACACTTTTCATTTGTATAACACCTTTTAATTTGTATAAGTGTGATTCGATTCCCTCCCAACCTCTTAATAAACAGAGAAGATTTTAAATAAACACAATACTGTCATCAACAGCTCTTTAATTTCTTCCAACTTATAGGGGCATCAGCAAGGGAATTGCTTAGTATTAAACATACACATAATTAATTTAGAATAATTTAGTTCTAATAATTTAGAATAATTTAGAATAATTTAGAATAATTTAGAATAATTTAGACATTCTGGCTAGGCTATACAATGCCAGGGTAAGCGCATCTTGTCAACAAACTGGGGGTAGTTCTCAATAAACCCGGTATTATTGTGCTTATTGACAAGATATTTTCTACATATAGTGTTCAGGGAAATAAATAAACACTATATGTATGAATCAATCCATTAGATGTGTTTACTCTACTCCCTAGTATTTAAAAAAAACTATTGCGATAGAGTAATGTAAGCCCAGTGGAAATGAATCTAACAAACCGAGGGTGACTTGGATTAACCTCTTACTATAGAGTATTGGTATTTCTAGCTTAGTAAATGAGCAGATCCCCTCAAGCATCTACTCCCGAATCCAACGATAACCTTCCGAAAAGGGCAACTGAAGCAGCAAGGAAAGTTGCGCCTGAGAATACTGACCATCGGACAGTGGACCGCAGTAAGCTGACACCGATGATGCAGCATTTTGCTGAAGTAAAAGACCAGTATTCCCATGCTGTGCTGCTCTACCGAGTTGGGGACTTCTATGAAACCTTCTTTCAGGATGCCAGGATAATTGCTGAAGCCCTGGAACTGGTCTTAACCAGCAAAGAAGCAGGTAAGGGAGTGGGACGGGTGCCAATGACGGGGGTTCCTCACCATGCTTTGGACCGCTACAGCACCATGCTAGTGGAAAAAGGCTATGCGATCGCAATATGTGACCAAGTGGAAGATGCCTCAGTGGCAGCCAAAGAAGGACGTCAGGTGCGCCGGGAAGTCACCCGTGTCCTTACCCCCGGTACCTTGATGGAAGAGGAGATGCTCCATGCTCGTCGTAACAATTTCCTGGCAGCAGTAGTGATTGCTAAGAATCATTGGGGTTTAGCCTATGCAGATATTTCCACTGGGGAATTTCTGACTACTCAAGACCGAGAGTTAGACCTGCTGGTTCAGGAATTGATGCGCTTGCAGCCCTCTGAGGTATTAATTCCCACCAATGCTCCCGATTTGGGGAGTATGCTACGACCTGGTCAGACTTCTGAGAGTTTACCGGATTGTTTACCAAATTCATTTTGTTATGCACTCCGTCCCCAACGACACTTTACCTTGGCCGAAGCCCGACAGCGACTGTTGGAACAGTTCAGAGTGCGATCGCTTGAAGGGTTAGGGTGTGAACATCTGCCCCTTGGTGTCCGTGCTGCTGGTGGGTTGTTGGAATATCTCAAAGATACCCAAAAAGAAAATTATGTAGCGTTACAGATATTACGTACCTATACCATTGCTGATTATTTAATTCTCGACCACCAGACTCGTCGCAATCTGGAAATTACTGCTACTGTCCGAGATAACACCTTTAATGGTTCCCTGCTTTGGGCTCTAGATCGAACCAGTACAGCCATGGGAGGTAGAGCATTGCGGCGCTGGCTACTGCAACCATTACTAGAGATTAAGGGAATCCGGGCACGACATGATACGATCGCGGAATTGGTGGAAAATACTGGACTGCGCCAGGACTTACAGCAGCTGCTTCGGAAAATTTATGACTTGGAGCGGTTGACAGGTAAAGCAAGTTCTGGTAGAGCTAATGCCAGAAATTTAGTCGCCTTAGGGGATTCTCTGTTGAGGTTACCGGAATTAGCTGACCTAGCGGCTTATGGCTCTTCTCCCTATCTGAAAGTGATGCAGAATGTACCGCCACAATTGGAAGAGTTAGGGCACACAATCCAGGAGCATCTGGTAGAGTCACCACCGTTGCATCTGACTGAGGGGAAATTAATTCGGCCTCAGGTCAACCAGCAGTTGGATGAAATGCGTGCTCAAGCCGAGGAGGATCAACAGTGGATTGCCAATTTGGAAGTGACGGAGCGGGAAAAGACAGATATTCCCAAGCTGAAGGTAGGGTTTAATAAGACTTTTGGATATTACATTAGTGTCCCTCGTGCTAAAACAGCTCAGGTACCAGATAACTATATTCGGAAGCAGACCTTGGTTAATGAAGAGCGCTACATAACCCCAGAGCTGAAGGAAAGGGAAGCACGGATTCTGACGGCCCGGGAGGATTTGAATCGTTTAGAGTATGAAATTTTTGTAGGTTTGCGCCATGAGGTAGCGCTGGAAGCTGACAGGATTCGGGGTGTGTCTCGGGCAGTAGCAGCATTGGATGTGTTGTGTGGATTAGCAGAGGTCGCTGTTTATCAGGGATATTGTCGTCCCGATATGGATCAAAGCCGGGAAATTCGGATTATAGATGGACGGCATCCAGTGGTAGAGCAGTCCTTGCCCAGTGGTTTGTTTGTCCCGAATTCCGCGTCTTTAGGTCAAAACAAGTTGAAGGTTGACGGGGAGTTGAAGGTTGACGGGAAGTTGAATGTTGGAAGGTTGAAGGTTGATGGGGAGTTGAAGGTTGACGGGGAGTTGAAGGTTGAAGGTTATTCTGAGTTGAACGTTGAAGAGGAGTTGAAGGTTGAAGAGGAGTTGAAGGTTGGAAGGTTGAAGGTTGAAGGTTCTTCCGAGTTGAACGTTGAAAATTATAACCAGCAACCTTCTAACGAGCAACCCGATAACGAACAACCTTCTAACCTTGGCCAAAAGGCCACGCTACGCGAACAACCTTCTAACCAACAACCTGCAACCGACACTAACCTTGGCCAAAAGGCCACGCTACGCGAACAACCTTCTAACCTTGGCCAAAAGGCCACGCTACGCGAACAACCTTCAACCAACACTAACCTTCAACCTGCTAACCTTCAACCTGCTAACCTTCAACCTTCTAACCTTAAACCTGCCACCGAAACGGATAATCCTGATTTGATTATTTTGACCGGACCTAACGCCAGTGGGAAGAGTTGTTATTTGCGTCAGATAGGATTGATTCAGTTGATGGCACAGGTGGGAAGTTTTGTGCCAGCATCGGAAGCAAGTTTGGGGATATGCGATCGCATTTTTACCAGAGTTGGTGCGGTGGATGATTTAGCAACAGGCCAGTCTACGTTTATGGTGGAAATGAACGAGACAGCGAATATTCTCAATCATGCTACGGATAAGTCTTTAGTGTTGTTGGATGAGATTGGTCGAGGGACAGCAACCTTTGATGGTCTTTCCATCGCTTGGGCGGTGGGGGAGTATCTGGCCATGGAAATTAAGGCACGGACGATTTTTGCCACCCATTATCATGAGTTGAATGAGTTAGCCTCGATTTTGCCCAATGTCGCTAATTATCAAGTGACGGTAAAAGAGTTAGCGAATGAAATAATCTTTTTGCATCAGGTACAGCCAGGAGGAGCTAACCGTTCTTATGGCATTGAGGCAGGACGTTTAGCGGGTTTACCAACCTCAGTGATTAAGCGGGCGAAGCAGGTGATGAAGCAAATTGAGAAGCACAGCAAAATTGCCCTGGGGTTGCGCAAGGGGATTGGCAAACAATTGTTAGCTAGGAAGACAACTGGCCAAAAGGTGAGCGACCAAGAGATGACCATTGAACAGTTGGATATTTTTGATGATTAAGCCACCATGGTTGTGAGCTGATCAACAACTACACAGTTAACACAGCTACACAGTTAACGCGGATGGGATGAGACCTAGAAGCCGCTAAGGGAAGGCATTTCCGCCCACTGCCCTTACGGAAAAAAGATCCGATTGCATAAATTTTTAAGCTAGCCCTGATTAGTATATAGACCTTAACTAATCAATTTGGGGAGCAGCTCCGTGACTAGATACTAGGCCACCTGTAACTTTTGATAGCGATAAACCTTTAGTTTCTAAAGGGTAGCATCGTCGATTATAGCGCCATGTGAGCTATAAGTTTTGTGGATTTGTATTTTTTTTTAAGTTGTTGGATGAGCGAGGCTAATCATGAAAGTTAAAGACGTCTATCAGGATGAACAAGGAAATTCGCCTATCGACTATGGAGTTGATAATCTGATGGGGCTAGCCATTAGGAATTATTTAGGACAGACACTGATCGGATTTATTATTTCGATTCCCATGAGTTTCTTGTTTTTTATGTTTTTACTTTCCGTTTTCGATGCCTTAATTGAATCAATACCGCAGGTAGATACCAGTATTCAACAGATAGTTCCTCAAGAAAATGGCTCTCCTAAAATGATTATAGTAAATGAGTAGTTTAAAGGAGCGATTACCCCTTAAATAGCCAGGGATTCAATCAAATAAAAATAAATTGTTTTAAATTGCGGAATTTTATCTATAAGCTTTGTCTTTATTTTTAGTATTTATTGGATGAGTAAGGAAACTTATGAAAGTTAAAGACGTCTATCAAGATGAACAAGGAAATTGGCATATCGACTATGGAGTTGAGCATCTGATGGGGCTAGCCTTTAGGGTTTATTTAGGACATATAATTATCGTATGTATTATTTCGATCCCCATGATTTGTTTGGGCTTAATTGGAGGGACAATAAGTGAATTAATAGAGAAAGAAGATAGCAGCACTCAACAGATAGCTCCTCAAGCAAATTACCATCTTATTCGCTAATTATTAGATAGGTCAGCAAGATGGTAAACCAATTTACTGAGTGGTGTTGATAATGCAGGGCTATTTCATTTTGATTGCGCCCGTGATCTGCCCTGCTAGTCTTGCACTGCTAAAGATTTGAGCAATTGTCGGAAACTTTGCCCTCAACTTGTATCATAAGCATGGCTTTTATGATATGGGTGAGGCTCAGCGTCTTGCTGGTTTTAGTCTTAACACACTCAAGCAAATGATCGAAATTGAAATTCAGATCTAATTGATACGATGAATTTAATTGCAAACTATAACAAGTGTTTTTTGACCTTTAAATCCCTTAACTAAATTAAGGTTGTCTTATGCTTAACTTAAATCGATTATGGAACAAAATGGTTCCTAAAATAACATCAACTAGCAAATTTTTGTTGCTCATGGCTTTGAGCAGCAGTCTAGTTTTAACGTTTTTTATAGCACCATCAATAGCACAGTTTACACCACTAACACAATTGCCCGTTGAAGAGGGTTCGGAAACACAACCTGCACCGGAAATAGAAATTGAAGAGGATTCGGAAACAAAATCTGCACCGGAAATAGAAATTGAAGAGGATTCGGAAACAAAATCTGCACCGGAAATAGGAATTGAAGAGGGTTCGGAAACAGAACCTGCACCTGAAATAGAAATTGAAGAGGATTTGGAAACAGAACCTGGACCTGAAATAGGATGGGAGTTCTTAGGTAGCCGAGAACTCAATCAAGTAGAAATTCACGAAACTAAGTATAAAGGTGAGTGCCCAGGTTACAGCTGGTCCTCTCGGGAGGCTCGGTTTACTTCCAGTACTACTCCCCCAGCTCGTAAAAGACGTGTAATTGTTAGAAATATTACCAGAGGAGTAGCTAGTGACCCATATCCTTACACCGACAGAGAGTACTATGAGGGTAGATCTTCAGAAGGGACAGAGATGAGTTTTGGAAAAAGACATCATAGTAAATATTTTCATGTTTTAGACGGAGAGAATAAATTTGAGTACGAGATTAAAGAACGCGATCGTGTACTTGAGTCGGGAGTTTTCACTGCTGTAATTAAAAGAAATATTGATGTCAGACAAAGAGATTCGTCTCCTATTACGAAATCAGTTTGTATGAACTCAGAAGTTCCTATGTCTTTGTGTGCTGATATCAGGACTCTTACTGAGTACAAATGTGGGAGCGGCGTTATCCGAAGCTTTCTCAAGCCAAATACCCCTGAAGTTGGTACACTTATATCCAATCAGACTCCCTACTCGGTAAAGTATTGGATCAATGATAGGATACAAAAATTGTCATCAGGTAGCGATAGAATCTATACCAATAACTTTTTAAACATAAAGTTTCAATCTTGCTCTGTAGGAAAAGAGGATGGAAGCAATGCTAAAGAATGTACTAACCAAACCAGGAGTTTGGAACGTGGTAAAAGATATCGGTTTACAGCCTCTGAATTAGACTATGAATCCCTTGATATAGAAGGTTTTCCACGATAATAGTTTATTATAGGGCTGCAATTCTGATAGAATTAAGTACAGCGGTTTGCAATTTTTGAGGTACAAAGTTTTGGGTTTGTAGGGAGCAGGGAGCAGGGAGTAGGGAGCAGCGGATATGGGAACAGCGGATCTGGAAACAGGGAAAAAATGCTGTGTACCTTATAGTTATGAAAAACGCTGTAAGCATATGCTGATAACTGTTCGCGTAGCGTGCGCGTAGCGCATTAGCTGATATACCAATCCGTGTAGGAATTGTGATAATTTTTGTTCCCTTTTACCTACTCCCTACTCCCTACTCCCTACTCCCTGTTCCCTGTTCCCAGATCCGCTGTTCCCTTTGCTATAACTGAGAGCTGAGAGCTGAGAGCTGAGAGCTGAGAGCTGAATGCTTACATAATTAAAACACCAAAAATTTGCCCCCTAGCCCAACAGTGTGAAATTTTTTACCCCAGAAGTTGGTGGTATAGATACTGAAAAGAAAATAGTTTTGGTGACGAGTGTAGCTTTCGATTACTGGCTTAACTGCATCAGGTGGTAAAGGTTTACCGACAAAACAAGCTGCTTTTACCCCAAGAGGAAGGGATTTCTGCTGGCAGTAAGTATCATGTAAGTGCCATGCCGCATGATCAAGATAAGCGTCTTTAGTGGGATTGGTGAGTGCCATAATGCTGGACACTAAAGCTAAGAAAACTGTGCTATTGATGCGCTGATACATAATTTTATCTTAAACAATCGATTATTAGTAATCAGTAATTAGGACTTGGTAATTAGTAGTTGACCATTACCCATCACCCATTACCCGCTCAGCCATAGGATGATTAGTCAACCAGATTTGGCTTGGCTGGCTATCCTCGACTGATGGGAAGCCCAGTTAAATTCCTTGGTTAAATATTTTTTTCGTTATGTTGTGGGTCTATTCCGGAAAATTTAACCTATTGATTGCTATTGCTGCTAAATCTGCTATTTTACAAATGATTAACGGGACTTGATCTAATTCTCTTTTCCGAGAGCCGAAGTTATCCTTTCCCTAGCTGAAATCTGAACGCGCACGCGTGCGCGTAGCGCATAAGCTGACAATTCCACTACCTATGATATTTTCACACTTTATTCACAAGCTATGATTATATTTTTTATCTAGTAGCGTTATAGTAATTCGGTTATTTTTGTTTAAAACAAACTTAAATTATTTGCTGAATGTCTGTAACCTAAACCATAATTACTAACAATTTTATGATTGACAATTACCTTCTATACCAAGTCGGTGGTAGTCTAGCCAGTGATGCGCCTAGCTATGTAGAAAGACAAGGCGATGTCCAACTCTATAACGCCTTAAAAAGGGGTGATTTTTGTTATGTTATGGCTCCCCGACAAATGGGTAAGTCTTCTCTATCGGTGCGAATCAGACATCAACTACAACAAGAAGGTATAAGATGCAGCACTATTGATATGACGCGCATCGGTAGCGAAATAATTACCCCAAATCAGTGGTACAAAGCAGTGGTGGCTGAGTTAGTACGAGGTTTCAAGTTATTCGGTGACTTTAATTTCCAATCCTGGTGGCACCAGGAAGAGTATCTCTCACTGCTTCAGCAATTGAGTTATTTCCTGGAAGATATCCTGCTGGTCAAATTTCCTACTGAGCGAATTGTTATCTTCATTGATGAAATTGATACTATTATCAACTTACCTTTTCCCGTTGATGATTTTTTTGCCCTAATCCGATTCTGCTATAACCAAAGAGTAATTAATCCCAACTATAATCGCCTTGTCTTTGCTTTATTCGGGGTAGCTAAGCCAAGGGATTTGATGACTGGCAAAAAGCCGACACCGTTTAATATCGGGAAAGCCATAGAACTAAATGGCTTTGAATTCGATGAAGCATATCCCCTTGCCAAGGGATTAGAGGAAACAGGGGGTAATGCTAAAAGGATTCTCAAGGAGATACTGGCTTGGACAGGAGGACAACCTTTTCTAACCCAAAAACTATGTCAGTTGGTGGTAGACTCAGTAAGGGTCGGGTTGACTATTGCTCCTGGTAATGAGGAATCTTGGGTTAGCAAAATCGTACATAATCAAATTATTGATAATTGGGAATCCCAGGATCAACCCGAACATTTGCGGAGCATCTCGGCTCGCCTTTTGAGTAATAATTTGACTAATAAATATTATGCTGACAAATTGCTGGGACTTTATCAGCAGATTTTAGCTGGAGATGATGTACCGATGGATAACAGCCAAGAGTGCAAGGAATTGCTGCTATCGGGTTTGGTGGTTAATCAACAAGGATGGCTGAGGGTGAACAACCCTATATATAAAGCAATTTTTAATGCTGAATGGGTTAGCAAACAACTAGGGAATCTGCGTCCCTATGCTCAAAAGCTTGCCTCTTCCGGATAAAGTATGCTACACTACTAGTTTAAGCTGCTAAAACGCTAGCTATATCGTTTATCGCAGTTATGAGGTACGCTTCTCAACCTCAAAGTCCCCCTTATTAAGGGGGATTTAGGGTGATAATAGGTACCTTATGGGATATAGAATTGCTATATATCTCGATTTTCGGCTTCAGCCGCTTAAAATAACTTAAAATAATGTCCCAAACTCTTGCTAGGCAAGAATTTGACGATGTCGAATAAAAATAATGAAAACAGTGGATGTGGATGCGCAAATATTCCTATTTCTCTAATCTTACTGGTTTTAGGCGGTGGTTATTGGTGGTTGAACCATCAAGGAGGTTTCGCCATGATTAGCAAATTACCTCAAAACCTACCAATAGCTATTCCTAAAAATCTACCAATAACTATTCCTGGATTAAATTCGACACCAGCCGAACCACAACCTTCGGCTCCTACTCAGCCTTCTGTAACCACTGCACCTTCCTTACCAAATTCGCCAATTGTTAAACCTAATCATCAGCCAGCTTCATCAACACCTCAAACAGCTCAAAAACATCAAAAACCTCAAACAGCTCAAAAACTTCAAAAACCTCAAACACCAATTGTTAAACCTAATCATCAGCCAGCATCACCAACAACTCAAACTCCTTTGGATAAAAAAGCAATCAGAGGAATTTATATAAGTCGTTATAAGGTAACTAATAATGCTAGTGAAGAGAAGATTAGAAAACAAGTTCGTCATTATCATTCTCAAGGAATTAATACGATTATTCATGGTGTATGGGGTAATATTTGTCCTATGTACACTAGTGAAGTGATGCAAAAAACTTTCGGTTATAAAAGTTGTCCTAATCAGTTTCGCGACCGCTGGTTAACTTGGCTAATTGATGAAGCACACAAACACGGCATGGAAGTTCATGCTTATTTTGAAAAAGGTATCAAAATAGATAAAAATAGCCCGATTTTTGATTTAGCTATTGAACGAAAATGGGTTGTACCGGGCGTTGATCGCACCTATCCAGGAATCGAGCATTATATTCTTGATGTGGAAATTCCTGAAGTTGCTAATTTTTTTAGAGATATTTTAGTAGAATTTGTCCAAAAATATCCTAAAATTGATGCAGTCCAATGGGACGATTATCTGGGTTACCATGCCGAGTTGCCAGGTAAAGTAAATCGCACTAATAAGCTAACCGCTTTTTCACAAGAAATGATCGGTGCTATGAAACAAGCTAACCCAAAGGTTAGTTTTGATCTTTGTCATCATAATCCTTATTGGGCTAAAAAATATTTTGCTGCTGACTGGCCAAAATGGAATGTAGATCGAGTTTTTATTCAAGCTTATAATGATAAAAATTTTACCAAAGAAGTAGATTATGCCGAAACCTATGATGGAATTGCTATTACTGATAAACAATTCCATCGCTTGCCAGAAATAGTTGCTAACAACAAAATTAAGGCGATTTGAGTGTTTCCTGATCGGACAAATCCAGAAGAAGTAGCTTCTAAGTTAAAACAATTTTCTATTAAATAGACGTAAGCTCATATAGCGTTTATCATAGGTATGATGTACAGAATTTCGGGATTTTAGGGAACAGGGAACAGGGAACAGGGAACAGGCAAGAGAGAAGAAAGAAGAGGGAAGAGGGAATAGGGAATAGGGAATAGGGAATAGGGAATAGCGATGGGCTGCATCAAGAGGTGCGACCCGTGGCGAATTTAATTCTTAATAGGTCAAGCGCACCTAACAGGGAATCAACGTCAAAGAAGACTATACCTCATAACTGGCATAAACGCTATATAGCGATTTTTAATTAGGTGAGGTACAAATTTTTTTGTATTTTAGGGAGCAGGGAGCAGGGACTGAGGCCGTAGGCCAGGCTACGCGAAAGGAGCAATCAATTCATAAGAGGGAAGTCGGAAGTTGAAAGTCGGAAGTGGTAAAAAAATTTATGTACCTCATTAGAATAGAAATGCTATAGCAGTCGAAGTAAAGGTTAAAACATATTTCTGTTCCCTATTCCCAGATCCGCTGTTCCCTGTTCCCTAGCTATACAATGCCAAAATTTTCTCCTTCAATCACTGCTTCTGCTTGTAATGCGATCGCTCTCAATTTCTCTAAGGTCTCTGGTGCAACTGACTGCCACAATCCCCGCTGATTAGCTTCCAGTAACCGTTCTGCCATATCTCGCAATGCCCATGGATTCTTTTGTTGGACAAACTCTTGGACGTCTGGGTCAAATAAATACCCCTGAGCTACTCCTTGATACATATGGTCTGCGACACAATTAGCGGTAGCATCATAGGCAAACAAATAATCTACCGTTGCTGCCATTTCAAATGCTCCCTTGTAACCATGGCGCATCACTCCCTCAATCCACTTAGGATTCACCACACGAGAACGGTACACTCGGGCAATCTCTTCCTTTAGCTGTCGAACTTTGGGCTTTTCAGGGATAGAATTATCACCAAAGTAGGTTTGAGGATTTTTGCCAGTTAACCCCCGCACCGCTACGGTTAACCCCCCCTGAAACTGGTAATAATCATCTGAATCGAGTAAATCATGTTCCCGATTATCCTGATTGTGTAATACAACTTGCATTTGTTTGAGGCGCTGCTCAAAGGCTTCTGGGGCTCCCTTGGGGGAAGATGAGCTGTAGGCGTAACTACTCCAGTTAATGTAAGCGCGAGCTAAATCCTGCTCATCTTGCCAGTTTTGAGATTCAATCAAACCCTGTAACCCGGCACCATAGGCTCCTGGTTTTGAGCCAAAGATGCGGTAGTGCGATCGCATTTGGGCTTGGGACTGACTCAACCCTACCTGTAACCAATAGTCTGTTTCCTGTTTCACCTGGGCTGCGAGAGGATTGTCTGATGGTGATTCATCCAGGCTTGCCACAGCAACTACTGCATTGTGAAATAGGTCGATTAAATTGGGGAAACTATCTCTAAAGAAGCCAGAGATGCGCAGGGTCACATCCACTCGGGGACGTTGTAACACAGACACTGGCAATATTTCAAAGTCTACCACCCGCCGTGAGGACCCATCCCAAATCGGTCGCACTCCCAACAACGCTAGAGCTTCGGAAATATCATCTCCCCCAGTACGCATGGTAGATGTGCCCCATACGGAAATCCCTAGGGTTTTGGGATACTCACCATTTTCCTGGGTATAGCGCTCCACTAGCACCTCAGCTGCCTTTCTCCCCACATCCCACGCTGTTTCTGTAGGAATGGCACGGATATCAACAGAGTAAAAATTGCGACCTGTGGGCAGAACATCCGGTCGTCCTCTAGTCGGCGCACCAGATGGCCCACTCGGTACATATCTCCCCTCTAATCCCCGTAACAATTGGGTAAGTTCTTGATTAGTTTGTTGTAGTGCTGGTAAAAGGCGATCGCGTATCCAATCTAATTCTTGTTTTGTTGTTTTAGTAATCGGTAATCGATCATCAGTAATCGCTAATGGATAATTAGTGATGATTTGTTCTACTAATTTAGACGCTTCTTCTTCTAATACTTCAACCAAATCACCAACAGTATATTTACCACTATAGCATTCCTCTGTTCCCTGTTCCTTATTCTCTGTTCCCTGTTCCCTTTCTATACTGCTTTTTGCTATCTCCTTAACCACTGAAAACTCTTCCGTTAGGGGGTCAAAACCCCAACCTAAATCCTGAGCTAAAGCACGAGTTAAGCCGATGCGATTCTTTCCTGGATGACGAGCAATTGCTACTATTAAATCCTGCAATTGACGTCCTTGGGGACATTGACTAAAGACATGTAATCCATCTCGAATTTGAGCTTCTTTCAATTCACAAAGATAAGCATCAATTTGATTAGTAATTTCCGATTCTCCAGCTTCGATGTCGTCTACTTCAATCCCCAAATCTTCGTGCAAGTGCTCATCAAGGATAAGTCTAACAATGCGATCGCGAATAATTGGCAAGCGAGACAAATCCAAACTCTGCGCTTCATAATACTCATCAACCAATCCCTCCAACTGTTGCAGAGGACCATAAAGTTCAGCACGAGTCATGGGAGGGGTTAAATGATCAATAATCACCCCTTGAGCGCGACGCTTTGCTTGAGCACCCTCCCCCGGATCATTGACAATAAATGGATACAAATGAGGCATGGCTGCTAAGGCTACTTCTGGATAACAGCACTCTGACAAGGCCAAACTCTTACCCGGTAACCACTCCAAATTCCCATGCTTGCCCACATGAACAATTGCTTGGGCACCAAAACACTTCCGCAACCAATAATAAAATGCCAAATACCCATCAGTGGGTTCCAAATCGGGAGCATGATAATTCAAAGCTGGGTCAAGATCATAACCCCGAGACGGTTGAATCCCTACAAACACATTTCCCAACTGAATCCCTGAAATGGGAAATCCTGAAATCTCGGTTATCTCTCCCTTGCCATCGTTGCTGTCTTTACCGTTACAGCCGTTTTCAGATGGATTGACCTCACTACCTTTAGCTGCAAGCCCCCTAAATCCCCCAATTCTGGGGGACTTTAACTCAATTTCCCCCCAAAGTTGGGGGGCTAGGGGGGCGAAACTTGCTGTAACATCAAACTCTCCCCAACGCTCACGGATTCCCTTTTGAACCCCTATCGGTAACCCTTGAAAATAGTCCCAATACTCCTGCCAACTCAACTGTTGTCGTACCAAACGTAACTGCCATCCTTCCGGATCATTGGTAACCCCAGCGGTCAACCACTCAATCAACTCATCCCCAGTTTCCGGAATCCTGTCAACCCAATACCCAGCATCCCGTAACCCTTTTAAAATCTCTACACAACTGGCCGGGGTATCTAATCCTACGCCATTGGCCAGCCTGCCATCTCGATTGGGATAATTAGCTAAAATCAGAGCAACCCTTCTCTGATGCGGTAGGGTTTGCCGTAACTGTAGCCAATTCATGGCTAAATCTGCTACGAACTGAATGCGATCGCATACTGGTTCATAAACCACCACATCCGTTTCCAGAGCAGGATTCCACCGTTGCGCCGACTTAAAGGAAATCGCACGACTAATAATTCGCCCATCCACCTCTGGCAACGCCACATTCATGGCAGTATCCCTGGGCATCAATCCCTGAAACCCAGACTCCCACTGTTCCACCGTGCCACTACTTAAAATAACCTGCAACACAGGCACATCCAGCCGTTCCCACAACTCCAACTGATGTACCTCAGCATCCAACTTAGCCACCGAGAAACTAGTGGTATTCAGCAAGAGTGCGATCGCGTAGCGTGAGCAAAGCTCAATCGCACTACTAGAGCTATCGGGAGTTTGGAAATAGCCTAACAATTCCCTTTGTACCTCTAGATCCCGTAAAGAAGACACAAACACTGGCACCGGTTCCAAGCCCCGTTCTACCAAAGCCTGACATAACCCATCAATCGGTGCTGTATTTCCCGCTAAGTAATGGGCACGGTAGAACAGGATACCTACCTTCAACCTGTTAACCTTCAACCTGCTAACCTTCAACCTATTAACCTTCAACCTGTTAACCTTTATCCCCGATTGCCATGGATAAACCCCAACCCGAGGCACAGGTTTGGGTGGTGGTGGATTATTGGTTTGCTCCAGGCATACATCTACGACAAATTTCAGAGCATTAGTGAAATTCTCAACACCGCCTTCTGTAAAGTAGCGCCATAATTGATTCACTATCGGAATAGTTTCTGTGGAGTGACTAGTTAACGTCGGATCTGGTCGGTCATCTCCTGGTAAAACCAATAACCTAGCGCCAGTTTGTTCTACTGTTTCTTTCACCACTTCTAAGCCATAAGACCAGTAGGAGCGTCCCCCCAATAATCTGATAATGATAATCCGTGCTTTGGCCAAGATATCCTCAGCATAGGTATCAATGGTTAGTTGTTGCTGCAACTGCAACAGATTAGCGACTCGGATAGCTGGAAAATCTGGCGGAAGTTGGGATACCGATGCGGCTAGGGTTTGGATATCCGTGTCAGCAGCAGTCAGGAAAATAATCGGTGCTGGGGTTTGTTCGATGAAGATAACCCCTTCAGCTTCAGGGTTCCATCCTCCCGGAGTTGCGGCGATGCGATGCATAGTTTAGGGTGCGATTCGTTGATTCTAAATGAGTCTATTGGACTCAGGGAGAGATGGCAAGGCTCTAGGTGTTGTAACTCGTTAATAATCTCCAGGTTTTACCTGCCCATTGTCACCCTTTTAACATGGCTAGGGATGGTTGGGGTCTTGTTGGGTTTTGTCCTTCAAACCAACCTACGAATCGGCTTGAGCATACCAAATTATTGAGTTATAAATTCAATTCCAGTTGTAATACCGTATTATTAGTAAATAAATTCATTGGTTGGCCTAAACACTGTGCTTGGTAAACTGCTTGAAGAAAACAGGCAACTCGATAGGCAAATTGTACAGGAACAGCGTTGCCAATCTGCTGGTGGACATGACGTTTATTTCCTCCATGAAATACCCATGAGTCTGGGAAAGTTTGAAGTCGGGCATATTCACGATTAGTAAAGCTTCGCAGACGGCTTGCACTGATACGCCATAGCTTTAAGTTAATATTTTGATTCCTTACAAATTGCCCATTGACGCGATCTTTTTCCTTTCTTTCTGCCACCACATTTCCCTGAGCCCACCCCCAAATAGTTCCAGTATCAATAGCAGGAAATGGGGCATCCAAAGATCTTATTGGATGTCCGTCAGAACCAGTTCGAGAGAATCTACATGGTACAGGGGTCTCAGTAGGATCAAATGCCTTTCCAGTCTCCTCATGAACACGGCTTTTGAAGCCCCATTCAGGACAATGATTAGGAAGGGAAATGAATGGATTGGCAGCCAGATCAGCTAAATAGGCTGATGCTGGTGTATCTGGCTCTGGCGTGGGCCAGTGAAAAGCTGAGGGAAATCGGTCGAAGCTGGCAATAAAAATAAATCTTCTTCTCGTTTGAGGCACTCCAAAACCAGATACTCTGAATACATTATATTTTATGTAGTATCCAAGACTCTTGAAATGCTCTGAAATTACGTCAACAAAAGGCTTTCCACTTTTGGGTTCTTTCATTGTCCTGAGATTTAGAACATTCTCAATTACGATAAAGCGAGGCTTCTTGATCTTTGCCATTCGGACAACTTCTTGAAACAGAAAATTCCTCTCGTCATTTTCCTTTCGATTCCCTCCCAGTGAAAAGCCCTGACATGGAACGCCTGCTAAAATTACATCACTATCAGGTAAATCTCTTTCTGATAGTTCTCGAATATCAGCTTCTTCAACATCCCACTCAGGTCGATTATTACGGAGTGTTTTAACGCTCCATGTATCAATATCTGTGGAGTATAGATGTTTAAAACCAGCCATTTCAAAGCCGAGATCTAAGCCACCTGCACCAGAAAAAAGACTTGTGAATGAAAGTTCCATATCAACGAAGAGTGACTGTTGGTCCTAAAGATTTTGCTGCACGAAAAACTTCAAATGTGTGTTTCTTTCCTGCGTTTGGATTATCTATATAGGAAGGTGTAAGCGTATGTTCAATCATATCAAAGTAATAACCCCTGATCAGCCTTGGAGTCTCTATACGTGTGATAGTACCCGAGTGTTTTAAATCTATACCAAATTTAAAGCCAGTTGGAGCAATCAGAGTAACTTGGCGTTCTGTGCCATCCGTAAGGGCAAATGGTGTAGGTGCAACATACATTTTTCGGTCACGAATCATAATGTCTCCATAGCTACCGAAACCTTTAAGATTCTTATTTTTATGGATATAAGAATGGTCTGCATTTAAGAAATTGCCATGACACATGACAAGATCATAGACTGGATAGTTCTTTTCCTTGGTTTTTGCTGGGTATCGTCCAAACACATAGTAAATTGTCCTCCCATTATGCAGACCTGAAGGCACTTGACTATTGCAGTCATAGTTTGCTTCCCTGCCTGGAAATCCTAATCCTTTTATCTCGAAGCCAAGGGGGAAATCAACAAGCCTGAAGTCTGGATAAGCATTTCTTGAAGGTTCATCGAAGTTCAAGGAAAGCCTTTCAAGACGAACAGCAAACCAATTTTGAAAGCTAAACTCTTTGTCCGTGGAAGAAACGCGACTTATCAACTCGCTGGCATCGATTGCGCGAACGCATTCTAAGAAAACCTTTGCTATGATTTGATCCATAATGATTTGTCTAGCCCAATGTTGCGATCGCTCTCACCTTTAGGTAAACGCAACTGTAGTGCATTTGGTGCTTGACAATGGAAGCACATCCAAAAGACAAAGTCAATGTTAACAGTTCTGAAGACCATCTACTGATACTCAGCAAAGTCTAACGGTTAAGGTCAGCGGGGCGAGACCTTGCCATAAGTGTCTAGAATTTCATTCACCGCAGCCTGGATACTGGCCTCATCGGTGATGTCCAACGGAGTGGGTGAGCACCCAACTCTCTAAGGTCAGCCATTTTCTCAACACTACGTGCCGCCACTACTACGGTCAGACCATCCTTCAGCAGAGATTTGGCCATTTCTTTGCCCATACCCGATGATGCGCCGGTAATCAGTGCGACTTTGGATTTACCATCTGCCATGATATTGAAGTTCCCTGTGTTTAGTGGACTCGTTAATATTAAACTTAGAAACTAGCAACCTTCACAGATTTTGTTACTGCTACTGTCTTGCGATCGCGCTTAATACGGTCAATCTCTTTAAGAGTCAATGATGTTAAGTAACTCGTACCGCAACTAGGGCAGCTAACCATAGGTACATTTTCAATCACCAGTAGATCTTTTCCTTTCCCATAGGCTCGAGATCCATAGCGAGTTCTGGCTTCAGCAAAACCACAAACATCGCAAACAGTAAATTCTTCAATTTCAGAGTGCATAGACTGTGATGATTATAACCTTGCCAGATGAGCCTAGCTTAACAATTACTTCCACAGGATCGCCATCAGTTGAATATCCTTGAATCCGGTATTTGTACTCTGCGGTAGCTCTATCCTTCTGACGCTCGATAATTTCACCAGTGAGAATGGCCTGCTCAACATCCGCCAGCATCAGATTGTCGTCATCCATTTCTTCATCAGCATGGATCGTCATCACATACTGTTGTCGAAGAATTTTGTCCTGGATTTTTTCTAGGATAGCTGCAAACACTCTTACGGTTCTCAGAGTTACCCCTTAAAGGGTACATTTTAGGTTGAACTGATAATAGCAATAAACCGCTTCACAATTTTGGTTAACAAAGCCTTGCATCATACCAATTTCTTCAAGCTCCGAGAACCAAAACGATAAACTGCACGATGTCCGATCCGAATTACCCAAGGTTGGGCATCAGGGTATCGCTCATAGAGTTGATCAGTGGCCGCGATCGGAGTATCGGCAAGTTCAAAAGCTCCCGTTTCAATGTCGATCGCTACGATTTTTCCATAATTGCCTTCTTCAAGCAAAGGACGTACTTGAATCTCATAAATATAATTGCCTCGTTGGGCGAATTCTTCTTTGCTATAGCGGGGCTGCCGTTCCACCATTCCTTTGACCTCTTTTCAAGAAGATCAGCGTCTATGGTGATTATAGATCGGAACCTGCTAGACCAATAGTAAACACAACTTTACTTACCCAAGTCTTCTTCCCTGAGATTAGCATCCCTCATGAGCTTACTTAAAATTCCAGTCGGTAAATCTCGGTTGCCATGAACAGGGATAGAGAGAATAGCTTGAACACCCTTCTTGCTATAAATGTGATGACTACTATTGATTCGTTTGAGAACCCATCCTCGCTTCTCAACAATTTTGCAGAGAGCCTTGCCAGATATAGACTTCATAGGGATAGTTCAACTAACTGCTTATCAGGCTCAAACTCTTCCCTTTCGCTCGCCACCTCAATCCAACCCTGGACAGCTTCTTCAAGCATTTCTATAAGGTGTTCATAGCTTTCACCCCATGTATGACATCCAGGTAGTGCTGGAACTGAGCCACACCATACCCCATGCTCTTGCCAAATAACTACTTTAATCTTCATTGCTGATCCTGTGATCCACTAGAACTCTACACTTTGAGTATAGAGTCATCTTTCGGAATCTTGGGTTGGAGCGGTTAACGCCAGTGAACTATCCTAAGGCTTGTGACCAGTGAAAGTTGAAATAAGGCTGATACAGCTTAACGGCATCAGGCGTGGAACCGGCATCTTGACGGTTATCAATATTCCCAGGCAGGATGCCCACCCCACTCATATTCATTCCGCCCCTCAGCAATGCCAATATGATTGCCTCGTTGGGCGAATTCTTCTTTGCTATAGCGGGGCGGCCGTTCCACCATTCCTTTGACCTCTTTTCAAGATCAGCGTCTATAGTGATTATAGCTTGGAAGCTGGTAGACCTAATTTTGATAGTTATTCGCTGATCATCCCAAAGGATTTTTTCTAGTTTGCTTAGTCTTCAGGGAACTCCGAACCAAATACTTAAATCGCCTGTGCCCCATCCATGGGGCACAGGCGACAGGGGTCAGAAAAAACCCCTAAGAGCGATTACTCACCGATAGCGATCCAACCTATGGTTTCAGTTGTATGTGGACCATCTGAGAGGGCCTGCCTTGGACCACCCCGAACTAATTCGTTCATTCTGAACTTAAAGCTCTCCGTGGTTACATCTGCGATCCTGACACCAGGGGTATCTGCTCCATTAAAGGTTTGAACCATTGGAATCACGATCACATCTGAGCCTTCCGGAAATGGGGTTGGGAAGAACACTTCTGTGAATGTGCTTGTGTCACCATTTGTTGTTTCAGCTGGGCCTGAGGAATTCAGGTTAATCATCCCTGTTTGAATAGTCACTGCATAAGCTGGGGTAGCAATAAGTACCAGTGCAGCCATCAAGGACATGAAAAACATCGCAACTCGCTTCATAATCTCCTCCTTAAAATGAGAAAAGCGAAAGAAGTCTTTGAGAGTTTCCGTTCCTAAAATATCCTCAGCAGAACTAAAACTGCCAATGTAGTTTTGGCATGTTTTATGGATAAAAACGCATAATAAGCCCATTTTTGGCTCATTTTTGCGTAATTAGTGATCATTTTACGAATTTATGAAGAATGATTAAGCTACTCTAGGATCTGAGTTCCCTGTGAAAATCTGTCCCTACTCGCGAGGTCTAATGGTTGAATGACCAACCAGCTTAACCAAAAGCGATAGCGATTTGCAACCTGGGCTAATTACAATACCAAAAAATAGTCACTTGCAGCAAATCTCAACATGTCAGAGGATACAGATACCAAGTCAGGCTCACAGCAAACCCCCCTCGCCGCTTGGCGTGCCCAAGAACTACAACGACTCCGCAATAGTTTAAGACGGGGACAACAACCAATGGCCGACTGGCAAGGGGGAACCTTAGCAGTTTCTGCTGTCCCTGGTGCTGGGAAATCTACTGGCATGGCAAAAGCTGCAGCCATTGCGATCGCAAATTACCAACTCCATAGCAGATATCAATTGCTGGTAGTCACCTTCACTCGCTCTGCGGCTGCCAGTATTCGAGCTAAAATCCGCGATGACCTAAAAACCCTTAAGGTCCCACAAAATAGTTTTGTAGTCTATACCTTACATGGTTTAGCCCTCTACATTGCTAACCGTCATCCAGAATTATCGGGACTTAATCTAGACAGTAGTACTCTAGTAACTCCAAATCAAAGTCATCGCTTAATCCGTGCTTGTGTGGAACAGTGGATTGCTAATTATCCACGCCGGTATCTTACCTTGCTCGAAGGTCGAAGCTTTGATGGAGAAGAAACAGAACGGTTGCGCAGACAATCCGTATTGCGAACGGAAGTGTTACCTAACCTGGCCTACACTGTTATCCATGAAGCCAAAAGTTCTGGGTTATTACCAGCAGATTTGTGGCACCTCAGTGAACAGACAACCGATGAATATGGGATATTAGCGATCGCAGCAGGACTGTATCAACAGTATCAAACCATAGTGCGATCGCGTGAGTTTATCGACTACGATGACATGATTCTAGCCGCGCTGAGAGTCCTACAAAACGATGCCATCCGTCAGCTCTGGCAAAATCAATTTTTTGCCGTCTTTGAAGACGAAGCCCAAGATTCTACACCCTTACAATACCTACTCTTGCAAACCCTAGCCACATTCCCAGCTAGTTCCGAACCAAACCTTGAACCTTGGCCTATTGGCCACGCTACGCGAACAACCTCCCAACCTTCAACCTCCCAACCTTGGCCTATTGGCCACGCTACGCGAACAACCTCCCAACCTTCAACCTCCCAACCTTGGCCTATTGGCCACGCTACGCGAACAACCTCCCAACCTTCAACCTCCCAACCTTGGCCTATTGGCCACGCTACGCGAACAACCTCCCAACCTTGGCCTATTGGCCACGCTACGCGAACAACCTCCCAACCTTCAACCTCCCAACCAAACCAACCTTGGCCTATTGGCCACGCTACGCGAACAACCTCCCAACCTTTAACAAATCTGATCCGAGTTGGAGACCCCAATCAAGCCATTAACTCTACCTTTACCCCAGCTGACCCGATTTACTTCAATTGGTTTTGCCAAAAATGTCAGGGAATAGGACGTTTAGCCACAATGGATCAAGCGGGTCGCAGTAGCCAGGTTATCATCGATGCTGCTAACTTTATCGTAAATTGGGTCAATAGCACCTATGGCAGCAAAAACTCTACCGAAACAGTACCACAGCCAGACTCTATCCCCCAAACCGAACCAGCGACGGAGCTACCCTTTCGTCCTCAAACCATTCGTCGAGTCGATGCCAATGACCCTCAACCGGATGCCAACCCAAATCCAGAAGGGAGAGGTTTAGAACTCTACACTCCTAAGGACATCTACCACACAGTCGAGCTGATTGGAAAGCGAGTAGTGGAGCTATTTGCCAAAAACCAAAACCATAACGCTGCTGTGCTGGTGCGGGAGAATCGACAAGGGACTTTTGTGGTGGAACAACTGGAGTATCTCAAACGCCAGCATGAGATTGAGGTGTATGATGTCCAAAAACGCGATCGCGAATCCCACGTTCCCAGTCAAATCCTAACACTGCTGCAATTTCTCGACCGTCCCCATTCTCCGGATTACCTAAAAGCTGCCCTAGATGTCTTGGTAAAACGTCAGTTAATTCCCACCCAAGACCTCAATGCTTTATCGACCTATCCCGAACAATTCCTCTATCCTGGTCCATTGGACCCACCCCAGACAAAAGCAGTTATCAAAGCTCGCCGCTACTGCTGTGATTTACTACGTGCTCGTCTAGAACTGCCCAATTATCACCTAATTTCCTTCCTAGCTCAGACCTTAAACTATGACCAATCCGAGCTAGCCACAGCAGATAAATTAGCCGAACGGATAGCAAAACAGACCTTTGGCAACAGTTCTATCAGTGAAACTCTAACAGTACTTCAGGAAATCGTTAGCTCAGAACGTTTTGAACCTGTAGACCCAGACAATACAGAATCCCCTTATCTGCGTTCCCATCAACTGACTGTAATCACCATGCACAAAGCCAAAGGATTAGACTGGGACTATGTTTTCTTGCCCTTTCTCCATGAAGACACCCTTCCAGGTAATCCGTGGGTACCTACTGCTGCTCAGTTTTTGGGAGAATTTACCCTAGCAGAAGTAGCCAGAGCTCAAATTCGTGCCTACCTTCACGGTAAACCCTTACCCATGGCACCCGAGGCTTGGGAACAAGCCGCACAGCTTAAGACTGCTGAAGAATTCCGCTTACTCTATGTAGCCATGACCCGAGCTAAACGATTGCTGTGGATGGCCGCCGCCGATTTGGGACCATTTCGGTGGAATACCTTTAGTGGTAAAGGAGATAACTTGCAGCAGAAGAAACCCTGTCCAGTATTGCCAGCATTGAAAGCTCAGTTTCCAAATTCTTTAATGGTTAATGATTACAGCGGTTGGCAATTCAATTAGGTACAAATTTATGGGTTTTTAGGGAGCAGGGAGCAGGGAGCAGGGAGTAGGAAAACAATCCTGTTTACCTGATAGTTATGCAAATATAATGGTTAATGGTTAATTGAAGAACAATGACAATTTTTAAATTAACCATTAACCCATTAATAAAACTAGATTTTATAAGCTTTTAATTCTATGATTTAGATAATTAATCTACAAGATATAGCAGAAGTCAGAAGTCAGAAGTCAGAAGTCAGAAGTCAGAAGTCAGAAGTCAGAAGTCAGAAGTCAGAAGTCAGAAGTCAGAAGTCAGAAGTCAGAAGTCAGAAGTCAGAAGTCAGAAGTCAGAAGTC
>NZ_JAAHHZ010000098.1:0-23603 GCF_010672005.1 Moorena sp. SIO4A5
ATTTGTAGCCAATTTGAGAAGGTAACACCTTCCATCACTGGGAAAGAATGAGTCTTCCGTTGGGTAGCGCGCTGCTACACCGATTCCTGCACCGATCGCGCTATGTGAACTTTTGTCAGTCAACCAGGGAGCAACACCCTGTTCCCGGATTCAGTCAATGTTTACGGTCAACTAAATACACTGAGTCTTTAACGAAAATTCCCCGCGTCTCGACAAAGACCGGGGGGTGACATCTGAACTAAAATACTAACTTCAGATGATTGAGTTGTGTTGTTGCTGATCATTGCTTTTTCGTGACTCTGATCAGGGTATACGCGATACCTAAGTAAAAAGGTTATCTCTCGCGAAACATGTGAGTCGTGAGAAACAACCCACACACAAAAACAAAAACTCAAGAACTTTATTAGAACTTTGTCAGAAGTCCCAAGTCCCAGTCCTTGTATTCCTATGCTATACCAAGAATCCCGAAAAGAACAACCCGGAAACGCCCAAACAACTCCGCAATTATCAGACAAGGACACAGCCGAACTGCTGTCCACTGCGGTTTCAGAGAGTTTAGAGTTAGAGAAAAAAAATAATTGGCAAACTGGCCAAGACGTCAACCCTACTTCTCAGGAGGTGGCATGATGGGAAGCTGGAAATCCTTTTCCAAAAAAGATCGATGCCCTATCTGCTCCACCTTTGGGAGGAAGGGAGATGCACCTTGTGGTCATGACGGGCACAGGACAGAGGTCAACTGTACTAAAGCTTTAGAACTTGGAATCCAGAAAGGGGACATTGTAGGAAATTATGTTGCGATGAAAGAGGTCGGCGGAGTACAACAAGGAATGTTCTTCGTCCATCAAGACCATCTGAAACATGATCCCAACGCCCCCAAGAAAAAACAGCGGAAGGCTCAAACCCGTGAATGGATCTACTGCGACAAACAGGGTCGGCCAGTAGTCAAGGTAAGGCGAACCGATCCCGAGAAAACGATAAGGCAGTCTCGAATGACAAGTGATGGCCATTGGGTTAGCGGGCTTGGGGACTTAACTTACAAGGACTGGGAGGTTCTCAATTACCAGAAGGCCATAGAGGCTATGGAGCAGGAAAAACTGATCGCAATAACTGAAGGGGAACCCTGTGCTGATCTCGTTAATTCGTTTGGGCTGGTTGCAATTACTAATAAAGGAGGGACTTCAGGATTTCAGGCTGAGCAATACGAGTTTTTGGAGGGTTACCCACATCTGGTCTTTATTCCTGATATGGACAAGCCAGGGATAGAGCACATGCGAAAAATCCAAGAAGTGACAGGCCCCGGAAAATGGCTTTACCCTTACCCAGAAAGTGGAACATGGAATCACCTTCCTGCCGCTGGTGGTGCGGACATTGTTGACTGGGTAGAGGATGGAGCAACAAAAGAACAAATCCTAGCAGCGATCAGGACAGAAAAAGATATCGGAAATTCACAAGCTGTCAGACAGGGGAACCTGTTTGACCAGAAAAGAGGAGGTAAAGGCTTTGAAAAAACCTATATCCCATCTAGCGAGCTGGCTCTTACTCTTCAAATTGAAATAGTAGAACCATGCCTATCTGGGGCTGAGCGAAAAGGGAAGATTTCTGACCTCGCTAATAAAGCTGGTTGGCGAAATGCTGATGTGCGATCGCTGTTAGAAGATCTAGAAACAGAGCGTGATTACAGAGCTGAGGTTGCCGAGACGAGAGACGAAAATAACGAATTATTTACCGCCCAGGGAAAGAGACTAGATTTGTATTCGATTCTTCCTAAGCAATTAGCGACAGCTATTATAGCTTCGGCCAAGAGTGGTGGACTAGATCCAATGATGGTTTTCCAGCCAATGTTGGCAGCAGTTGGTACCTCGATGTCGAACCGAACAATAAAAATAACCAACACCTTCATTCAAAGCCCAATCATATGGCCTATTACCGTAGCGGGGCCCGGTTCTGGGAAGTCACCAGCAGCAGGAATTAGCCTAGGGCCACTAAGGGACAAAGAAGAAAGTTATCGCCTGGATTATAACGAGGCAAAAAAACAGTTAAAAAGGTTGCAGGATAACTGGGATTCAAAGTCGAAAGAAGAAAAAGAAGCAGCGATCGGGACAGAAGAAGATCCAGAGGAATTCAGGAACAGGAACAAAAGAAGACGGTTACTCGTTACCGGTAGTGCTACCCCTGAAGCTGTTGAGAGAATACTAGGAGAACAACCACAGTACTCTATACTTCTTCAGAACTTTGATGAGTTGCTCAAACTCTCCTCGATGGATCGTTACACCAAGGCTAAGAACTCTTACCTGGAAACATTACTTGAACTCTGGAATGGGTTAGCTGTAGGAGACATTGATCGAGTTAATGAGCAAAACTCAAGATTCCTCAATCGCCATTCAATAAACGTTCATGGAGGAGTGCAGACTGGCCGCGTCAGTCAATTATTTGACTTTAAAAATGATGCCAACGGAATGCTTGGTCGAGTACTTCCTACCTTGTACATGAGACCGAAGAATTTCGGTGTTTTAACAAGGACAAAAGTTGATATCAATCCAATGCTGGATGGCCTTTACAGTTACTTCCTGGATGCGCAAGACAAAGAAAATCCCAGCCAGTTAACCAGCACTCTTTCTTGCGAAGCTCGGGACTTATATGATGAGCATTACACACGACTCAGCTCTCTGCTCGTCCAAAAAGAAGATACGAATCCAGCCATTTCTCAGGTGTACGCCAAGATGCGGGTGAACCTAGCTCGACTAGCCTTAGTACTGCATGGAATCGAGTGCTTCTTTGAGCCGTCCAAAAATCTCAATATTGTAGAAGCTGGAACTATCCAACGGGCAGCGATATTGGTTGATTACTACATCGATCAGATCAAATTGATCCAAGGGCTTGTACAAAGGAGCGGGAACATCAGCGGAACCCTATTAAAGCTCTACAAAAAGCTCCAAAAAACCGGAAAAATAACCACTCGCGATATCACAAACTCTTGGCGTAATCCAAAGGACATTCAAGGTCGCATGAATGTTAAAAAGGCTCTAATCCTGATGGAAGAACTGGCATCCATGGGTAAAGGGTATCTAGTTGGTAAGGTCTTGTATTTAGAAGACCCAAGTGGAGGTGACGGCAATGATGGAGGAGGGTCTAACCCACCAAGCCCCATTCCTGATAACCCACCAAATACTGGAATTGAGCAGCAAGTACGAGAACAGATTAAGGAAGCACAGCTTGATATTTCCCCATCAATACCTGTCGCGGAACCAGTGTTAGTGGGGGTAACATCTGGTGCAACTCCCACCTTTGGTGCGCCTGAAGGAACAAGTATGCAGCAGAATCTGAAAGAGCTCAACGCTGAATCTAAACCGCAGGTGACAGGGCAACATCCTCCAAGCCCACCACCGGAAAGTCCTCCAATCCAAAAAGCAGCGGTAGCGGTACTGGAAAAACCTCCAGAGGAGCAGCAGACCAGGGCAAAGGGTTTTGGCCAGCCACAGGTAACCGCCAAAGCACCACCACAGGATGATCGCGATGATCCAAGGTTTGACTTATTTAAAAAGACCGGGAGCCTCTACCGGATAGTCAAGGACCACGACAACAGCTCGGTTCTCTTAACTGATGAATTCATTGGCTTTGAGAACACAAGCAAGAAGATAGGCTCTGTTCCGTTGAAGCTAAAGAGTGTACAATGCGTGGTTGAGCGTATTTCTTTGGAACCACAGATTTATCTCGTGGAGGAACTACGATATCAGAACGAAGAGGGGAGAGATGTGGTACTCAATACTTGTCCTCCAGGACAAATCCATTCTCCACTTATTCATTCTCCCGAAGTGCCCTTAGATCAAGTAATAGTCTTTGTTTATTCCGACGGGGTTCGCGATACTTAATTCCAAAGGCTGACATCCGACGGGAAGAGGTGAAATGAAGGGAATGCCTTACTGCTATCCCTAGCTTTGCGCTGCCTTCCTTTTGATGCCAATCCAAATCCCTTAACAAGGCTATATCCCTTTATACGCATGGGTCAGAGGGGATTTGCTGTGCCTGTCATTATCCCTTAACGAGGCTATATCCCTTTATCCGTATGGGTCAGAGGAGATTTGCTGCGCCTGTCATTGCCTGGAGTTGTTCGCGTTAATGTTGAAGCTTCCACCGCCTAGCTCAGGTGGGGTATGGATCGGTACACCTCTATAGGGTGAGACACGAGAGTTATGAAGCTCGACCAAAACCGCTTCGACTTCTCAAAAAATGTGTAAAGTGTAAAACAGCAAAAAAAGAAGTCAAAGAGTGAAACCCTTATGAGAAAAGGGGTTGCGGAAGATAAAAGTAAAAGTGTGAGATTTGTAAAATCGAGATCCCAGCTTAAATTCAGCCAGAGCCTCTGAATTTCCAACTCGACCTAGTTAGGTACACAATCCTTGGGGTAACAAAGCTTTGGACAGGTGTGGCTCGTACTGAACCTGCAAGGTCAGTGTGGGCTTCTTACGGGATTCCCCAAGACTGAAAGCCCCGTGTTTTTAGACCGGGGAGTGTCAAAGCAAAAGACGCAAAGCTTACCGAGTATCCGAACCGTTGGGTGGAATTGGTAAGAAGCCCACACTGACCCGCTAGGGCAACGTCGGGAGTATGTCACACGTGGGACACGTGGGACTCCTTTCACCGGAAAGTTGGGGAGTAAATACATTAACTAATTAACTTCAAAGAAAAAGATCGAAAAACGGACAAATATTTTTTTCACACAACACTCACTTTTTTTTATCAAGCCTTGTAACCCTTTCTATCTATATATCTCAGCCTCGATCTTAGTTTGTGTTATTTTTACACTTTTACACAATCCTTGAGAACATGTACAACTAAATACTGAGAATTAACTATAGGTATATGAGTCGAATCTGTTTTTGTCGCGATCGCATCAGTAACTTTCGCAAAACTAACCCTACTTTTGCTAAGTGGAAAATCGGATGTGCTCCGAAAGATGTAATAGAGGATCAATGCCGAACGACCTTAACCGAAGTCTACAGTACCTGGATCGATAATTGCGGGCAGGAGCACGATGTTCCATTCGCTTACGAATTTGTTCTGTAGTTAAAAATAGATACCTGGAAAAAAACTGCCCCAGGTTTTGCACAAATCAATCAAGAATATCCAATGCTAACAACAATCAACCAACTAAAAAATATTGAAGCCTTGCCAGGGGTACGCATTTGGCAAGTAATAGAGTCAACCCCAGAATTGATACTTTTTCATGACGACCTCTTAAATGAGCCATTCGACGAGGATGCCTTTTTCCAGGACATTCGAGCGGGATTGAAAGCTCATGGAGAGGTGTGGTTCATTGATGGATTTGCAATATCCAAGAAATCAGAGAACCTGTATTTGACCGCTTCAGAATGGGACGACTGGGTGCGTGACCGCTTGATAGAGAATGGCTGTATCAAAGAAAAAGAGCAGCCACCAAAGACTAAAACTATTGATCTGAGTCGCCTCGCACAGCAGTCCTCCTCTGTCTCAGACCAGAAAAAGAAGACGACAAAGGTAGCAGGGAAGGGGAAAAAGCCGGGACGCCCAGGGGTTAGCAAGAAGAAAAGACGTTGACGTTCCTTTTTTGTTAACCGCAGCTAACCGCAGTAAGCCGCAGTTTCTCAGGCCATAAACTCTATCGCTATAGTTAAGCAAGACAAAACAGACGGGAGTTGCTCTTCCCGTCTTCCGTCAATCAATTGCCACGATACCAACCATGATATTTAATTTAATCAACGAATCGCGAAGCCATCGCGCCAAAATCGAAAAGACAACAGAATTCCTCGGATGGATGGACGAACCTCCGGCCTTGCTGAACGTGGAAAAAGAGTGCGGCTTGTTCTAAGTAGGAGTCTCTAAAAACTAGAGAGGTATGACTTAGGTAACTCACGGGGGATAACCCCAAAAGTTATAACTGTCCGTTTTGGATGGCGGTGAAAACCCGACCCCCTGCGGAGACAGGTGACTCCCTACCTTGGCCACGCCGAGAACTAGGCATAACTCAGAGCGAAGCTGGCACCAGGCCGCAATCAGACCTAAATCAGATGTGGGACACTGGCGGTATCGGGGAGGTGACATGGATAACAGAAGCAAAAGTCCTGAAAAAGCGTCTAACCACGGAGCCGCAATCTGACTAGTACATGCGAGACTTGATTCCCTATATTTCTCACAGCGTTTTTCTTTTGATAGCTGTAATCTCCGAGAAGGGAATAGGCGAATTGGACTGTCCTAAATCACCAAAACAATCTAACGGATGGAACAAGTAAAAACGACAGCAATAATGGGTCTAAGGAACGGTCGAAACCTCAGTAAGTGATGCCACACTTAATCCCCACTGTCGGGTAGGATGCCATTAAATAACTGGTGGCGGGTATTCAGAGTATACAAACCTGACGGAGAGCATGGGTAGACACATGTCAAATAGATATAGTGACCTTTGGAAAAGCCAACAGTGGAAGAAGCTCCGCCAAAACCTTTTCCGCCTACAACAGCGAGTATATAAAGCAGTTCGAGAAGGTGACCTGAGGAAAGCTAGGTCTCTACAAAAACTCATCATGAAATCCCGCTCAGCACAACTATTGGCAGTCCGACAAGTGACCCAACTAAATAAAGGGAAAAAGACGGCTGGAGTTGATGGAAAGTCAAGCCTCAACTACAGAGAACGCATGGCACTGGTTGAAGCATTGAACCATTATTGTCACGACTGGCAACATAGTGGACTACGTGAAGTACCAATCCGTAAAAAGAACGGGAAGACCCGGATGCTAAAGATACCAACCATAGCAGACAGAGCATGGCAGTGTCTAATTAAATACGCCCTGGAGCCAGCACACGAAGCCACATTTAGTGGTGATAGCTACGGATTCAGAACAGGCAGATGCGCTCAAGATGTGCAAAAGCGGTTACAGATACACCTAGCATCAAACCACAACGGCATCACCAAACGCATCATAGAATTAGACATCAAAAAATGCTTTGACCGCATCAACCACAGTTCAATAATGGAGAGATTAATAGCCCCTAAAGCTATTAAGCAAGGAGTGTTCAGATGCCTAAAAGCAGGAGTTCACGCCAAATTTCCAGAATTCCCAGACCAGGGAACACCACAAGGTGGAGTGGTAAGCCCCTTACTAGCAAATGTGGCACTTAACGGAATAGAAGACATCCACACGTCACTGCGATATGCAGATGATATGGTGTTCATTCTAAAGCCTAAAGACAATGCTGAGAAAATCCTCCAGAAGGTTAAGGAATTCCTAGCTGAAAGAGGGATGGAAATAAGTGAAGAGAAGACCAAACTAACCAAAGCGACAAACGGATTTGACTTCCTGGGGTGGAAATTTCGCGTCAGAAAAGACGGAAAGTTCTCGTGTATTCCCTCAGAGGAAAATCACAGAGCAATCCGTCAGAAGATTAAAGCCGTGGTTAACCACTCGAATTATGGTGCCAAAGTAAAAGCTAAGAAGCTAGCCCCCATCGTTCGCGGATGGAGAAACTACCACAGTAGCTGTGATATGAGCAGCTCAAGGGACAGCTTATGGTTCATGGCCAATACTGCCCACCGAAAATTCCGAAAGGAAAAGAAAGTAAGTCGGCAAAGAGCAACTGAACTATGCAAAAAGGCATTCCCAAAAGTAGGATACAAACAAAACCAACACGTGAACGTAAAGGGGACTAAGTCACCCTATGACGGTGACCTAGTCTACTGGAGTAACCGAAACTCTAGGTTATATTCAGATGCTACTTCAGACGCATTAAAAAGGCAAAACCATTCCTGTGGACACTGTGGATTGAGGTTTCTAGAAGGCGAATCTGTACATCTCCATCATGTCGATGGAAACCACGACAATTGGTCAAAAAAGAACCTTTTAGCAGTCCACCAAAGCTGCCATCAACAGATACACTGGAGCATGCCGAAAGGCCGGTCAAAAGACTGAGTTTACCTAGGAGCCGTGTGAGGGGAAACTTTCATGCACGGTTCTGGAGCGGAGGTGCCCCGGATAATACCGGGCATCGACCGTAACAGACCTCAAGGCTTGTCCACAATACTCCATTAGCGAGGATGGCCGGAGGGTACTATTTCAGTGCCGGTATCTCACAGAACATGGAGGGGTGGAGTACTTTCCGGCTAAGTACGCTGCACCACTGGAAGAAAAAGAAGACCAGCAGGTGTCCGAAATGTTCCAGACGTTTGAGATGGGAGAAGGGCAATCTTCCATAGTTTTCGCGATCGCATCAGATGTAACGCACCGTAGTCCCATCTTTCGGAAGGTGGAGAGTGGGCTGAAAGCTTCTGAATCGTTCTTTTTCGACCAAGGGCAAGTCGGACTTACCCGGTGGTTGCGTCAACGTTTCGGTCCCTGCGACCATGTAGCGGTGGTGGGGTTAGAGACCCTCTCGCATGAAACGATAGTGTCCGAATTAAGGCAGCTGAACCTTTCTCGTGAGGCAATTGTTTCCCGTGGCATGACCCTACTGTTCTGGCTTTGTTCAAATGAATCCCTGGAGTACTTCCGAAAGTATGCCGGTGACCTTTGGGATATTCGCAGCATGATTGTTGATTTCGATTTACAGGAGGAAGTCGATGCGGCATGAATTTGACTTGACCAAGTGGTCTAACTCTGATCTTTTTAATTACCGGGGATCAGAAGCCAAAGACGAGAAGCTCAAAAGAGCTTTTGATTCGATCAGGAAGTATAACGAAAGCATTTCTTATAACCCAAAGAAAACTCTAGCTATCAACCTTTCCGTTTTGTGGAAACTAACTGGAATTTACCGAAAGTACATTAAACAGTGGGTTACAGACAACTGCGAATTCATCTTTCTTGAGAACAAAAAAGTTTGCCCAGATATTAAAGTGCCAGAAGATCAGGAGTGCAGCTACCAAACCCACCAAGTACCTTACAGCCGCTGCAATCATCAAAGATTCTCTAGGGACGAAGTAGCTGGACTGTTAGTTAAAATAAACCTTGATTTCTTATTTTATGAAGACAACTAAGACTGCCAAAATCACTGAAATATTCATTTCTGACCATCACAATTTTGCTCCATTAAAAATCGACACCACTACCGAGTATTGCCTGGAAGATGGGGAGACTTGGCACGATGTTGCTGTTAGATTGATAGATAAGCCAAATCCCCTTATCTGTGACTACCGAAGAGCGATAGCATTGTTAGATATCAATTACAGGGAAACGATGGAACCTACTACCGCTCTGTTGTTGGGGAAGTGCTATGCTGTATTGGGCGACAAGGAGAAAGCTAAAAGCTGGCTCAACAATGCGAGTGATGAAGGGTTTAGTTCCGAAAAAGAAGCAAAGGCTCTTTTTCAAATAGTACAAAATTCTCCTCATAGTGTTTTAACATATATTGGGCACAACTTTTCGACTAGGGGAGGAAGCAATGAAAGGTTGTTGAAAAATATTCAATATATTGAACAGCAGCTTGAAGAATTAAAGTGAAAAAGCTAAAAGTATAATTTTGGTATCTTGCACTTTACTTAAGTATAGAGACCGTTACCCTAGAGAGGTAGCGGTTTTTTTTATTTTTATGGTTAAAAGGAAGAAAAAACGGAAAGCCGACAAGGAACAAAGGCGATTACAGCGGAAGTTTGAACGGAGGCAGGTAAAGATTGACAAGGCAATCAAACGAGTTACTCTTCAATACCTGAATGCCAATACCCCTTTCCCTATCCTCCTAGAAGACGCTTACCTCGCCTTGGGTTATAAAAGTGAAGGCAAGGCTCTCAAGGGTTTGTATTCACTTGAGTTTACTGAAGGACAGGACTACTTGACAAAGCAGGGGAAGCAAAGGATTCTTGTAAGATTGACTCGTGAATGTTTAATTAAATGGGCAGAAGAAACGAACAGCAATGACTTGCTATTTTCCATTTTTCCTGAAGATGAGGAAGAATTCCCTCCGGAAGACGGATGGGGTGCCTTTTGGGATTACTGGAACAATTTTGATTACACTTTCCGAGGCGTTTAATCCGGTCTTTAACGCCCGATAAAGCAACAAAAAGACACAGTCGGAATTGTCCACGGTGTCTTTTTGTTGTCCATTTTTGAGCAAGAAGTAACTAACCGCAACTAATCGACCCCTTGTGTTCAAAATCCCTATCAAAACTTCAGCCAGCTCCCTGATAACTGCGGTTAGTTGCGGTAAATTGGGACAAAAAGCGATCGCGACAAATACGAAATCCTCGCGGGAACGGGTCCGAAAAACTCTCCAACAAAGGTTTTCAAACTTTTGTTGGAGAGTTTCTCACGACTCCGAAATGGAGCATCCGAACCAATAGGTAGAGTATGTTACTTCTTATAACATTAATTGAAGGTTTTTATTTTTTGCTTAGTATTAGGGGTTAATCGCATACCCAGCAAGGCTTACACGATTATAAATTGACCCTCGTATTAGGGTGCTTGACAATGACTTTGATTTTTGCTCCCAAATGAGTAAAAATGTTTTTGTGAATATGAAGACTGTTTTTCATTGACCTTGCGTGGTTATCGACGCATCTTCTAATGAGTCCTATTGTGGAAGACAAAGACCAAGTCAGCTTGGGTGATAAAAGTTTATCACCGACCCTCGGTATTAAGTTGACTTACGGGGAGAATCCACACTGTTCTTTTTTGTCCCCTTTTATCGAAACCTCCTGCAAAGATAACAAAAAGACGCAGCCAAAATCCCCAGTTACGCCCCTTTAATTAAAGGGTGGGGACAAAAGCTGTCAAGAAAATAGCCAAACTCCAGGCCAATGGCGGACTACAAAGGGGATACGTTCTGCAACAAGAAAATGGCTGAAACCCAGGCTGGTAAGGCTTTAAAAAGGGGTACATTTTATTCCGATTTTGTCGCGATCGCTTTCTAATATTGCCGAAATTCATAGGACATATCAACAATACACTTTCCGGAAAACGTTGATGATTAGGGAAAGATAGTTGTCACTTAAAACACTTTTCAGCTCTGGCTTATAGGCTCAGGTAATTCACTATAAATTGCTTTATTGCCTTCCGGAAAGCAATAATCTAGTCTTCACAGACTACCGAATCGAGTAGCCCCAGGGGAAACACATTTACCGATGGAGGCTTACGCCATCTGGACTTTCGAGTCGCTTATGGTTCAGAAGTATTACTTACATCGGTAAACGCCGATTTAACGGTGTAATCCGGCGCAGGTTCAGTTGGCTCGGCGGAGGAAACCGGACTAAGCATTGACAAGGCACTGATAGCCCCCCTTACTTGCTCGGGTCGCACCTCCAAGTACTTGTACAACTCATCCAATGTCCGATGCCCGGATATTTCCTGGATTACCCGCAGAGGGATTCCTGCGTTACTTAACTGGGTGAGTGCTGTCCTGCGGAAACTATGAGTACTGACCCCTTCTATATCCACACGCTTGCAAGCCTCCCGAAGGATCCAGCTGGCGGCATCTGAGGTGAGATGCCCTTTTCCATGCCTTCCAGGGAATAGATAGTTTCCCCATGAAGGAGGGTGGTAGTCCGTTAAGTGTTTCCGCAGATCTTCTAGTACTGGGATGGTCCGGGTGGCAAGCTTACCTTTGGTGTTCCCTTTCCTGAATAGGACAACGGGGCGAACAGAACCTTTGCGATCGTAAACATCCCTTATTCTTAAGGTCACCGCTTCATTGACCCGACAAGCAGTGTAGAGCATCACGGCAAACAGTGCCCGGTCTCGTGGCGGGTTAAGGGTTGCCCCTTCGTTGAACAGGAGCTGGATTTCCTCTGCTGTTAATATCTTTGCCTGGCCATGGCGGTCGATTTTCATGCCGCACGCCTCAATACACCCCTGCCTATTTATTGAACAACTTTGGTGTGCCCTGGTCAAATATATTTTTTTTGCAATCGTTAAGTAGTATTATCCGAACCTTGGAAAGCTCAAATTCAACAACTACTAGTCACATAATTATTGACTTTATTTTAGAGGAAATAATTTTGATGCTAAAGAAAAATCAAACCTTCCAAGAGAAGGTTCAAACACTAGTAGTAATTGTAATGTTTGCCGTATCGACTGCCTTCGCGTTCTTTGATGAAAATCAACGAGCTAACTACTTGATATTGACAGGAAAAACAGCGAGCGAATTGCTAAACAAGTCATCAAAGGAACAAAATAAGCCTAAGGGGAAGGGTTCTAATAAACCCAGACCTTGATATCAATAAGCGTTCGCTAGCCAACGCCCTTCGGGCTAATCGCTCAAGCGCGGAAGCTGAGGCCGTAGGCCACGCGGAAGCGAACGCTTCATCGCTGACAAAAAGACAAAATCAATCTCAAAATCATTCTGACATTTTAAGGTCAATCCGGAAGTCCTTCAATCCGTTTCATCCTGTTCTCTGGGGACATGCTTCGTTCTACTCTCCAAGCAGTTCCTCGTCCAATTTTTCCAGACTTGATGAATGTCCATGAGCCTCGGGTATACTTATTCTCACCCTTTCCGGCTTGAGGCTTAACCCCAATAAGTTCCTTCACCTCCAAAGTTGTCAGTAGCCAGCCCTCTTCAGCAGCAACTTTCAGCTGTTGATGGCGGTCGATTACTGTCACAGGTTTTCCGGCATTAGGCAGAGAGGCACCGTAAGTGATCGCGTAGCGGAAACTTTGCTTCATCGCATCGATTAACACCTCTAATGGTTCCCGTTCAACCTCCCAAGAACTTGTCCGGTGAACGTCCACTGGACTGTCCGGTGAACTGTTCAGGGAGATAGCTTCCTGACTGTTTTCGGTAAACTCTTGGGTCAATAATGTCTCAAAGTCTTCAAACGTCCCATCCCTTTCCAAATGGTTGTGCAAGCGATCCAACTCCTCAAGCTGTTCACCTGACACAAAAGAACGAGTTCCCTCTTTGTTGGGTTTGATATTGGCATGTTTGAATCGCTCATAAAGGGCGCTGCGACCTATGTTATATCGGCTCTGTAAATCCTTAACCGGGATTTTGTCTATTTCCTGATTCATAACCATTCACCGGATGTCCACCGGATGTCCACCGGATGTCCACTGAACATTTTATATCTATGTAGAGGGAATAGGAAATTGGGAATCGGTAATTAGGCTAGAAACCGCTATATTCATTCCGTTGAGATATTTTTGGTTTGGATAGATCTATTGAATATTGTGCAATCGTGGTCACTCCGTGCGTGTAAAACATACATGCAAAGGATTAAAGGGTGTGGCTAATTTGGTTGTGATCCCCTTAAATTACGTGATTGCCATCACTCTGAACTGCTCGGTTCTGGTCTCCCTGAATAACCCGGTTGCCATCACCTTGAAAAGTCCGCATTTCAATGTTTTTAAAATCTTCAGCCTGATGCTCAGCCGATAAATTCACATCAGGCTGTTGTGAGCCAGAATTCTGATCAGGTGACTGGCTTATAAGTTAGTTCTACAAACCTATAATGTGTGAAGCAGCAGCAGCACCAAACCAATCTGCTATTTGAAGAATGATAGGTTTGGCTTTGTCCCAGAGAGTTTTACCTGCATCAACTTTTCTACTAGCTGTTTCGAGGGTTTCTGCCACACTTTCGAGGTTGGCGAGTACGGTTTCTTTCTTCGGTTTTTCTTTTTCTGTGGCTTTTTTTGCGGCACCAAGATACATAATTACTTCTTCTTTGGTATCCTCTGGTAGTTCTGCCCCTTGTACTAATTTATCCAGTTCTATGAATGACTCAATAACCTGCTCTTTTGTTAGCGGTTCTTGGGGTGATGTAGTACCTTGACTTTGGGTTACTTGGTTGTTGTCGCCAATAACACCTTGGTTATTGTCAGATTTAATGGTGCGGTTATTGTTACCTTGAACATTGTTGATATTGCCATCAACAGAACCACCAACGGAAAATCCACCGGGATTGTTTGTCATAATACCTACCTGTTCTACTTGTGTATTTGTATAATAATTAGGCTTCTTTAAAGCCGTATTTACCATAGTTTCTAAACTACTAATTCTGCTATCTTTTTCTGCCATTAAAACTTGAACTTTATTTTCTTCTAGAGCTTTAACTTGAGTATAAATTTCAAAATATTCTGCACTTAATTCTGATTTGTTAGCTTCCTGTGCAGTTTTAGCACGGAGTAAAAACTTATCTTCTCCCTTTACTTCCATTCCCGCAATCCTCAGTTCTGCATCGGGATTTTTCTCTGCTAACTGCTTAAAGGAAATAGCGATCGCACGGGGATCAACGCCTTGACTATGGTATAGGTCAAGGGTGTCAACTATGGGTTTGATGAAATCACCAAATTCTCCATCATTAAACACCTCATTCCTATTATCTGGTTTGCGCCAAGGGTCAGGATCTTTTTTGGTGGGTAATCGCATAAACACATACTCACACCTTACCCCATTGAATTTAGTTTGGCTGGTAATCCCCCAATCTTCAATAAATGCCCCTGTTAAGGTTGCGCCAGTAAAATCTGTTTTGTCTAGTTGGGCTTGGACTAATTTTGCCCTGGATAAGTCAACATCTTGCAAGTTTGCTTTACTGAGATCTGCCCCAATAAAGTTAGCACCTACAAGATTGGCTCTGGCTAAGTTAACTCCTCTTAGGTTACCATGGTCAAAGTTTTTCTCTTGTCCTTCTCCTGTAATCACCAATTGGCGTACATCAGGGTTTTCCAAGTAAGTTCCTCCGACTTTGGCTTGATCAAGTTTTTGGGCATTATTAAAGCAAGTGTGAGTCAGATTCGCTTGAAAATTTGCACTTTTGAGCACGGCTTGAGTAAAGTCGGCATCCGTTAAATCAGAACCCAGGAAGCTAGTGCCTCCGATAGCAGCAAAGGTAATAGCAATCGAACGAATAAAAACAAATCTATTGTCCTCCCTTAACGCTAGTCTACCATTATATCCACCCAATAAAGCCCCAACTAGGGCTAGATATATGGAAATCGCTATATGTAAATCATTAAACTGGACATCAGAGTTGGCATTATTCACATCTAACCCCACTTTGTATCCAGCCACAGTCCCAATCATGTATGTAATCAAAGTCAGAACTGCGGCAGTAGGTTTGGTCAAAATTATAATCAAATTTAGGGATATACCTAAGGCAAAAGAGAAAGCCATTGTCACTGCTGTAAAAACCCCAGCAACAGCTCCAGCTATAATCCCGTTAATTATATTTAAAGCAGCAGTAATAGCTATAGCTGTTGCACCGACTACAGCACTAGCTCCTAAAGCCCATACTAGATTTTGGAAGTGGGTAACAATCAGGAAGACTCCCACTAGAACAAGGGATATCAAACTACTTCCAACAATGTATTCATTACTTCTAACTGTAAAAACCAGAAAATCAACTGCAATAATACCAGAGAAAGCTGAACCAAATGCGGCTATTCCTGACAATAACAATGACAAAAGTATTATAATAATTTTCCAGTGAAGTTGTAGCCCTGTCTTAACTTTACTGAAGTTTGCTCCCCTCAAATTAGCCTGTGTAAAATTTGTCCCTCGAATATCTGCACCTCTAAAATTAGCTCCCGATAAATTTCTCCCCTTAAAAGACAAACCTCGGAGATCTGCACCCTTAAAATTCCTTTGCCCATGGGCATATTTATTTACAATTTCACTGGCTTTCATAGTACATAGACGTGAAGTTATTAGCTATATTATTAATTCAGAAAAAAAATCTTAAAAATTATCCTAGTATGGCTAAGATAAATTATCCTAAAATAATACCTATAGACCTTATTTAGTAAGAGTTTGATTAATTTATAAAAGCAATGGCACTAAAAATATAGTTTTCGTTTATTAAATCCCTTGCTATTTAAGGGGGTAAGCTAATTTAAGCTACTCATTAAAAATTAATAAACACATCTAAATATCAAAAAAAAAACTCATCTAGTGATATTTTCCTCAATTGATTAAAAAGAGGAATGGATTTTAGAAGAGGGAGCATGTCAAATGCGCAGAACAAATGTACCAAAATAACTCATAACTGCTACTGAAGCCCCGAAAACACTGTAGTTCAAGCGTTTGTAGTTCAAGTGTTCTTACAAAATTGACCTGCTCCCTTTAGAAGATATCTAGTATCTTCTAAAACTTAGATATACCTCACCAGCCATGGCAATATTGCATGTAACTATAAAGATTTATCATTTTCTCTTTAAAGATTTATGCATGGAGAGTGACATGCAATCTGAAGTCCTTACTGGTTAGTAATTTCAGCTATATAACAATCTCAGGTTTACTAGCAGGGTAGTGGAACGGGCATCTTTCCTGTTCTCTGCTATCGAGGATGGGAATATCTTCGGGACATGGGTTATCGCGCTATAGTCCCATTACCCCAACATCAGGAAACTTCCGAACTCCCGCCAACAGCAGGGAATGGACGAACATCGGAGAGGGGCTACTGCCAGTGATGCGTCGAGTCTGGACACAAGATGGTGACCAACCGATTGCCCAGGTCAAACATCAATATCAATGGTTATGGGTCTATGCTTTTGTTCACCCGGAGTCGGGAGAAACCTATTGGTGGCTTTTGCCAAAAGTGAATACACAACTGTTCAACCCTTGTATTAGCAGATTTTGCCCGAGAATTTCAATGGGGTTTGAATAAACGAGTGTTACTGGTGGTAGACCAAGCGGGATGGCACATGGCATTAGATGTGGTGTTACCTGTTGGGATTCATCTAAAATACCGATAATCCCCCAAATAGGCGTTAATCCCCGTCAAAGGGTTTCAGTTGATTACCCCGTTGAAAAAAAACATAAAGAACCGATTCCTGCCGTTGTGGGACAAGGGTAATGCTCCGCAAGCGAAGCATTACCCTTGACCATCCTCGACCAGTTGAAGAACATTTCTCAGATTGCTGAGGGGGTGACATGCAAGCTGAAATCCTTACTGGGTAATACATTCAGCCGATATGTTTAAAAAAAAATACATGGTGTTTTGGGCTGACCTTGGACGTAGTTATAAGGGTTTTAGCTTGCCATTAAATCAATCGAGGGTCAATTTGGGAGTTTTTCTTGGCTAAGATAACTGGCATCAAAGCCTTATCTAGTAAGCTTTTCAGGGCTCATGTCACCCCCTCAGCTCAGATTGAGCACACCTGTCATCGCAGTCCTGTCAATTTTATGATTAATCTGTTGGGTGGGCTGATTGCCTATTGCCACCAGACAAAAAAGCCTTCCCTCCGCCAAAAATTATTACCTCTTCCACTTAACTAAAACTGACGTTAAAATAACAATAGACCTCTTGCAAAAGTCTTTCGTGGTATAATAAAAAATTGCAAAACTTTTTATTTAGCCTGCGCTTAAGACTAACAAACTTGCTTTGTAATCTCTTTGTGTATAAGCGTAGTATACAATTTAGCTGATTTTCACAAAATTTACCATTACAATTCAAAATATTTTTGCAAGAGGTCTAATATTTCTAAAAATTACAATCAAATCGGGTAAGGATCTGTGCCAATTATCAAAAGTACAAACGTAGTTGATGGTGAGCCAATTGATATCTATATTGAGGTAGATGATATTCCCCCTTCAGTTGATGATGACGATGATGATGATGAAATCTTTCGAGATAGTACAGCAGAAAAAGTTGTACAAGCTGTGGGAGATGTATTTGGAAAGGGTTTGGCTTTATCTCGTAGCTGTGCTGTGCAAACTGTCCACAGCCTCAATAAGATGAGTCATGATGTCAAACCCAATGAATTCGAGATCAAACTGGCAATTAAGCTGGATTCTAAAGCAGGTGTACCAATCCTCGTTAAATTGGGTGCAGAGGCACAGATGGAAGTCACAATGAAATGGACACTGAAAGAAACTCCTACACAACCCTAGTAAATGAAAAATCCCCAATTCAGATATTGCCCTACAGCTTAATTGTTGGCCAAGACCAGCTAAAGTTGGCGCTGGAACTGGCTTACATAGCCCCTCGTTTGGGTGGTGTATTGCTCAGCGGACAGCGTGGTACAGCTAAGTCTACAGCAGTGCGGGCGTTTACTCAGATGATGTATGGCTGCCTCCCCGTCACTCTGCCAATAAATGCCACAGAAGACCGAGTTGTGGGAGGTTGGCGAATTGATGAATTGATGCGGAGTAACCCTGTTGAACAAAAAGGATTGCTGGAAGAAGCTAATGGCAGTTTGCTTTACATCGATGAAGTCAACCTACTAGATGACTATATTGCGAACATTATTCTCGATGTCACTTCGACTGGAATGCTGGTTGTGCAGAGGGAAGGAAGAAGTAAACAAAAGCAAGTTTTCTTTACTCTAGTTGGCACCATGAACCCAGAAGAGGGGGGGCTACGACCTCAGTTACTGGATCGTTTTGGTTTAATGGTGAATGTGACAGCAGAAACAAATGAAGCTGAGCGTACGTTAATTTTGCAAACCGTTTTGGATTTCGATGAGGCGTTGTCCCAACTAAAAGCGGGTCAATCATCACTTTATATTGATAAAGCCTTAGAAAGAGACAGGGAGCGCAAAGCAAAACTGGAAAAAGCACGTCATAATTTTTATAGCGTTAAAATGCCGATAAATATTGCCAGAAACTGCGTTAGGCTAGCAGTGGTTTTCCAGGCTGAAGGGAACCGGGCTGACTACATCATCGCCTTGGCAGCTCGTGCTTATGCGGCGCGTAAGGATGCAAAAGAAGTTACAAATGACCATGTAGAAGCGGTGGCTGCATTAGCACTGCTACACCGTCGCCCAGAAGCTCTCCAGAGCAATCAAATGCAGTGGAAGGATGAAGATAAGCAGCAAGTCAAGAAAACTCTTAGCAGTGATTAATAATCCTATATTATAGATTTTTGGTTTTCCGATTTCAATACCTCAACAGGGGGAGAATTAGTATAAATTAACGGTTTATAGCGTTTATAGGACTCATGAGGTACAGTATTCTTGACGTTGATTCCCTGTTGTAATGCAGGGCATCCCTATTCCTTCTTATGTCTTCCCTGTTCCCTGTTCCCTGTTCCCTGTTCCCTAAAATCCAGACATTGTGTACCTCACAACTCATAGAATTGCTATATCAAAATCCTCTTAAGCTTTTCAGCACTGATGTGCTAACTCCTTCAAGCCTCCCATGTCAACCCAAAATCCAAAATCCAAAATCCAAAATCCATTCGATGATTCATTTACGTTAGCATTTGCTTGTGCTGCCATAACTCCAAAACTTCGGAGTATTTTGGTGTTCGATACTACACTACAATCGTTGCAGTTAGCAGCTCAAAACATAGCTCAGATGCTAGAGGCAGTCACCGGAGATCGGGTTGAATTGGTAACTTTGGCAAACTATGAATCCGAGGATAACCTGTGGGGAAGCTTGGAATTGAGTGGCGAGTCAGAGGAACAACCCTTTCAATGGGAACGGGGGTTGCTGACAGTGGGACAGATGAGAAATCCTCATAGGGTAGTGGGGCTTGCCAATGACAAGCAAGATACCTGTCTCACAATAGTTGTCATTCCCGACTTGACCAAGTTAAGCCTTGCAGCCGCACGAGCTTGTGTAATACTGATGGGGGCAGATGTGGCACATTTAGAGCGTCACGGACACCATTTGCAATGGCAACCGAATCTCTGCTGGATGGCAGGCTGTGCCAGTCAAGAAGTGGGAATGGTATCTCCCCATCTGCTAGACCGCTTTGCCTTACGGCTCAGCGGGCAGATAACAAGAAGCACCGATAGAGTGACGGAAATGCTAGAATTGCTTAATGAGCGAAACTCAGTCAAACAAACGCATTTAGAGCCTCTCTCGGGCGAAATTAGTCAACTTCTGAAACAGGCTTTACAAGTTCGTCCAAAAATTACTGTTCAAGCTCTTAGCCGCATCTTAAATTATACTGCAACGTTGGAAGTGTACAGTCATCGCCGGGAAATAGCCTTAGCACGACTATCTCTAGCAAATGCACGATTGAAGGGTGCAGCCGAAATGACAGCAGAACACGTCAATGCTGTAGCACGGATGATTGGCTTAAAACCAGTTGCCAAGCAGACCGAAAAATTAGCGAACACAAATGTGCCTGACACTCCAGCACCCAACAAACTTTCCAACACTAGGGGTGGCGCAAAATCTTCTGCAACAGAGCATTCGCAGTTATCCACGGTTAAAGTACTCGTGTACGAGTCGGATAAATCAGAAGCCTTGCCATCCACGTCATTGACACTTAGTATTTCTTATAATTTACCAATCCATCCTTACCCGGAGGATAAAGCACCTGTTAAGCGGGAAGCGGCTTCCCTTAAGTTTCCCATCCGTCGTTTTCGCTCAAAGACTGTAGCTCGCGGTCCGATTGTTGGTGTAAAAAAAGCGACAACTGCCCAGGATCTTGCTTTGGTGAGGACATTGTTAGAAGCAGCAAAATTTCAACCGATACGTCAAAAAACAGTAGGAACAGCTAATATTGGATTAATATTGTCACCCACAGATTTGTATAGCTATCGGAGAGCGCCTATAGCAGAGCAAATGCTGATGTTGGTACTTGATCACACATGTTTGAAAAATTGCAAGTGGCACGAAGCTTTGTTGCCCTACCTCAGTTGGGCATATGTGGAACGGGCTAGTATTTGCCTGATTCGTGTGGGATCGGCGGATGCACTTCACGAGTTACAAGCCGAAAAGGTGATGGCACAAAGTATCCTAACTCCTCGTATTAGTGACGCAATTGAGGTTAAAGGGGGTAAGGCGACTCCTCTAGCTCATGGGTTGGATTTGGCATTGCAGACTTTACGTCATGCTCTGCAACACGGTCGCAGCATCGTGCAGCGGGTAGTACTGGTGGTGATAAGTGATGGGCGGGGTAATGTGCCTCTTGAAGCTAGTCGCTCTAATCGCAAACCACAGAATATTAAACGACAAGGCATTGAAGATGCTTTAAACATCGCTAAAGCTATTGCAAGTTTGGATAATGTACAGACGCTGCTGCTAAATCCCCAGTCCAGAGCATACCCTGAGTTACCCTTAGAACTGGCTAAGGCGTTAGGGGCGAAAGTTGTTTTAATTCCCCAGCAGGAAACATGGGAGTTGGAACCGTGACGAATAAATTAATCCAGAACATAACGGCCAGTACAAACCCACAGAAGCAAGATTTGTTCTCTGACGGAATGTCAGCAGACGAACTGTTGCAAGAAGAAGCAAGAAACTTACCAGCAGGGTATATAAAAACGACGGAAGAAGAATTAACTAAAGATAATCACATTTACAATATTAGTTTTTCTGCCAAGCTTGATGCAAAGCTCAGGAACGAAGTAGTTATTTTTTATGTAGTCGATGAAGGTGGGAAGTACCGCGTGCGGGCATTTAATTCTATCCAAGAAATGCTAGACATAGGTGATAATGATCCACCAACCTTACCCATATCCTTTAGCCTACAGATGCAAGGAAAAGACCAAAAAGAACAGTTACGAAAGTTACGGGATTTTCCGGGGGTGATGAGATTATATTCTCAGAAAAGACCTGAAGCACGCCAACTTATTAAATGGCTAATTTACTTGCAAAAAAAACTCAAATCTTTCCAGCAACAATTGTCATATGTCATCATCAATGACAAGACAAATTTGGAAATTCCTTGGGAAATGTTGCAATGGCAAGAAAAAAATGAAGAGAATCAAAAAACATTTCATTATCTAGGGGCATCGTTCATTACTGTACGTTGGCAAGATATTGATAATCCAGAATGCTGGGATGAAAATAACAATTTATTAAATCTAGAGTTTAAGCGAGAAGATTGTTCAGGAGATATAGTTGCTTACACCAACACAGCTTTAAACAATGTTAAAGAAGAAATCTTAACCCTGAATCAGTTTAATGCGACTTGTCATGATAATCCTCATAAGTTTCTGAATTACTTAGAACAAGTCCGTTCTAGAATCAGCTTAGTGTACATTGCCAGCCATGGCTTTTTTGACGAGGATATTTATCAAACGAGTATTGGAGAAGAAAATAGAAAAAACCAGATATCGCTCAAAAGAATTAACAAGTATGATTTTGATTGTTTCAAAGCCTGCCCCAGTATTGTTTTTCTGAACGCTTGTCATTCGGGGCGTTTGGGTAAAGATAATATGATGAGTCAAAATTATCGCACGGGGTTTGCAACCTTTTTTCTAGAAAGAGGAGCTAAAGGGGTAATTGGCACTCTCGGTAAAGTTCTAGATCAATACGCAGTAAAAGTTAGTAATAATTTCTTTGAGGAATATCAGCGCTGCCCAGAGCTTTCTGTGGCTGCTATTTTCCGAAATATGAGAAAGCAGGTTGCTGAAATTTATAGAAAACGGAAAGATGACGAAACTGAGCGTTTGTTTCTTTTTACTTTCATGTATATCTACTATGGTAACCCGATGACCGTACTCCGATTTCCTCAAACAGGAGGACAAACTAATGTATGAAAATCGGCATCTACCTATATCTGTGGAGCCGATGATTAGCTATCCCCGTAAAGCGCAGGTGGGTAAAAATTACCTGATGACCATTGACTTGCAACTATCTAAAGATAGCGAGTGGCACTACGAGGAGGAGGAGTATCCTGTCCACTGTATGCTGGAGACTTCCCCTCTGTTTAGTAGCAAGCCTGTGGGGGAAGCAACAATAGTGCTACACCGCTTTGGGGGAAGTTATGGTCCTGCTAAATTTCTTCTGAAAGCAGCACAGATAGAGATGGAAGGGAAGATAAAGATAATTTTGGTTAATCGTTGGGGTGTGCCAATTAGAGTGCTGCGTCTGGACAAGGTGCAAGTCAGACAACAGTCTAACGATAGTCCCAAACTCGTCATTGATTACGAAGAAGTTCAAACTGTTAGTAAGATCACAAATTGGATAATGAAGGGACTGGGTAGTTATACTGACGGGGCGACGAAACAGGCTGAAATGCTTGGTATGTCAAGCTAGGATATTTTTTGATCAAGTTGCCAAGGTTCGTTTGCCTTGCGACTAATCCCCCCAGACCCTCATAGGGCAAGGTTTCTAGTCAACGAATCGCACCTGTTTAAATTACGTAAAATAGTTTGGGTGTTGGGATGATTCTCTCCCAGGAGCTGTTTCGTAAGCTCTAAGGCTTGTTGGTAGAGGGGTTCCGCTTCTGAGTACCTACCCTGGTCTTGGTACAGTACTGCCAGGTTGTTGAGGCTGGATGCGACATCAGGGTGGTTTTCTCCCAGCCGCTTTTTCCTTAGGTCTAAGGCTTGTTGGTAGAGGGGTTCCGCTTCTGAGTACCTACCCTGGTCTTGGTACAGTACTGCCAGGTTGTTGAGGCTGGATGCGACATCAGGGTGGTGTTCTCCCAGCCGCTTTTTCATAAGCTCTAAGGCTTGTTGCAAGAAGGGTTCCGCTTCTGAGTACCGACCCTGGTTATAGTACAGTACTGCCAGGTTGTTGAGGCTGGATGCGACATCAGGGTGGTGTTCTCCCAGCCGCTTTTTCATAAGCTCTAAGGCTTGTTGCAAGAGGGGTTCCGCTTCTGAGTACCTACCCTGGTTATAGTACAGTCCTGCCAGGTTGTTGAGGCTGGATGCGACATCAGGGTGGTGTTCTCCCAGCAGCTGTTTCGTAAGCTCTAAGGCTTGTAGGTAGAGGGGTTCCGCTTCTGAGTACCGACCCTGGTTATAGTACAGTAAAGCCAGGTTGTTGAGGCTGGATGCGACATCAGGGTGGTTTTGACCCAGTAG
>NZ_JAAHHZ010000099.1:0-22843 GCF_010672005.1 Moorena sp. SIO4A5
TGGGGTGGACTTTCACCACCATCCATCAGGTAGTTAGAGTTCGGGGTTTTCCCCGCGAATCCCCTAGTCATACCCTGCCTGGGATAGGCAGCTCCTACTAGGAACAAGCCGCACAACACGACCCCATCAAATCCGGTAAAATTGTCCCCAGTCCTTTTCCCCAACAGGGTTCCATTCCTAGAGTCAATTTGCGACGTGTAACTAGGTTGAACTTCTGTGACAACCGAGCCAGTCCAATCAGCCCATTTCTGCAAAGAATCCCGCATAACTCCTTTCATCCAACTATTGAGTTTGCGGGACACGGCCTTAGACTGACGCTTATTTCGGTACGGTTGTGTTAAATCTTCCGCAAAAACCTTTAAAGATTCCCCATTAAAAAGAGACTTAGAGGCTGCTCCTATTATCGCCGTCAGTTCTGATTGATTTTTTCTGTAGCGGCGATTTTCGGTTTTTCTGGTCAGATTATTTTCTAATATTCGAGCTGATTTGGCCGGGTCGATTTTTTCTAGTTTTCTATGAAGTGCCCAAAGCTTCCCTCTGTTTCGGTTTTTTGCACATATTCGTTTCTGTTTCTGGGTGGTTACTTCCCCTAGTTCTTTTCCGTGAGCTTGCCCCTCTGAGTCATAGAAAGCCTCAGTGTAACCCTTGTCTACTCCTAGACTCCGACGTTCAGATGGAATTTCTACAGTTCCATGATCTACTATAAAGTGAATCTCAAATCTTGGCAAAAGTTGGTTATATATCAGTCTGATCTGGCCTTTTATTTTACGATTAGACCTAACAACTATCCTGTTCCTTTTCCCTCTAGTGAGTCCAGCTATTTCTAACTGGTAAGTATTACGGGAAAGCTTTTTACACTTATAACCTACTTGTTGATAAACTATCTGGTTTTTACCCCAAGAATGTCCCCGCTGAAACTCCTTCCTAACAAGTCTGTGGAGAAGTGGCGTGTCCAGAAAGGCTAAAGTCTTAAGTTGTTTGCAAAGTTCCTTCCGTTCGTTCTGGTTATCTTTTCCAGGAAACCTTTTGTAAACCTTTTTAATTACCGCTTCGGTGCAAGCTGCCTGCTGAGCCGTAATGGCTTTGGCTACATCGCTTACAGTCCATTCCATCAATTTGGAAGGTAGTCCCAAGGATTCAGGAGTCCTAAAACTCCTAACTTTTGGGTAAGCTTTTTTCCAATCAAGTTCCCAATGACTTATGCTGCCTAGCTTGTTGTAGGATTCAGACCTGACAATGCCCAATTTCTTCATCGTGGACAACAACTCAAGTTCAACCGACTCAGTCATCCCTACTACAGGGACAATCTGGGTTGATATTTTCTTGGTCATTCCTACTTTTTTGGGCATCGTCAAACCTGAGTCAATTACTTCAATGATACTCTAGCGCTAGTTAAATGTCAATGTCCATTTTATAGGATTAAATACCGATTTATACCTATTTTTAGGGGTTTAATTGCGAGGCAACTATTCCTGACTGGATTCTAGCCTTCAATTGCGATTATCATCTATGGCAGGTAAGCCTATGGGCTACAGATGGTGCTACAGATGGTGCTATCAGCGTGTCGCGTATCAGCCTATGGGCTACAGATGGTGCTACAGATGGTGCTTTTGAATAAGCTATGCAGCCTGGTATTACCCGAGCACCAAGGAGAAGGCGAAACCCATTGAAGGGTATATTGCTTTCCGGGGCGGGGTGAGAGTTGAGGTGTAGGTGATAAAGGGACTTTTTAAGGGGGATTTGGGAAAATTTTCCCCAGCAGTTGCAATAAAAGCTATAATATATGCTATGATATAAATCGCACAGTACGCGGACGTGGCGGAATTGGTAGACGCGCTAGATTTAGGTTCTAGTGTCGCAAGACGTGAAGGTTCAAGTCCTTTCGTCCGCATATAAAGGCTATTAAGGGTTCTAGGCATCTAGAAAGCTAGAACCCTCAGCCAATTCTTAGGGATTAGTTGTATTAGTGACTATTGTCTTTAGCGGATAATTAGTGCCACCTTACCTGTCATGGAACCAGCTTCGATAGCGTTGTGAGCAGCAGCAGCTTCTTTGAGGGGAAACCGTTGGCTGAGGTGAATTTTCAGTTTACCTTCATCAATCCAATTAGCACACTGCTGGAGAATCTCGGTTTGGTGCTGTTGAGCTGTAGTGAGTCCTTTCAAGGCTGGGGTGAGCATGAGTTCTAGACTGATGCGCAAATTATGCGATCGCGCTGTCTTCAAATTACCTTCGGCTGGGTCTGGTTGGAGGATAGTCACAATATCGCCATATACCCGCACTGCTTCACAGGTGTCATAAAAGGTTTTACCGCCTACAGTATCGAACGCCAAATCTACTCCCTCTCCCCCAGTCCAATCCAAGGCAGCTTTCACAAAGCTAGTTTGTTTGTAAAGGATAGGATAGTCAGCACCTAACTGACGCACTAATCTAGCTTTTTCTTGAGAACCGACAGTAGTACAAACCTCAGCACCTTTGAGCTTAGCTAGCTGAATAGCAACGTGACCGACACCACCAGCACCTGCCTGAATCAGCACCTTTTGTCCTGCTTCCAACCGTCCTCGGTCATACAATGATTCCCAGGCAGTGATCAGTACTAGAGGAGCAGCAGCCGCTTCAGGGAAGGAGAGGGATTTAGGCTTGTGGGCAACTAAGGACTGATCAACAACGGCTAGTTCGGCATAGTTACCCGTACCAGATAATCCTAATCCCCCAGCACAGAAATATACCTCATCACCCACCTGGAATTTCTGGACACCAGCACCAACAGCTTCTACCACACCAGCACCATCGCAGCCTAGGATAGCTGGCATTTGGTCATGGTAAAAGGTGCCTCTACGCCGCAGTTTGGTGTCAATGGGATTAACACCAGCAGCGTGAAGACGCACCAGGATTTCTGTGTCGTTTTTAATTTTGGGAGCTGGTACATCCTGAAGTTGTAGCACTTCAGGTGTACCAGGAGCAGTCATTAAAATGGCTTTCATTGGTCATTTGTTAATTGTTAATTGTTAATTGTCAATGATCAATGGTCAATTTTCAATTAACTTTAGACAAAACCGCCATTGATGATTTGCCTTGATGATTTGCCTTTTACAGTGATCATGCTGTACATAATTGTGCTGTAGTTTGACTATAGCGACAGGGATGGCTGAAGATTGCTTTAGGCTGGGATTGGTGTTCTACTCGAAAGACATTGGCATAGAGATTAGCCAGGATTTGTTTACCAGAAAGGCTTCGGTCTAGGTAGGGCAATGCGGGTTTGATATAAGGATAGACAACATTCCAGTAAAAGTTTGGGTAGTTCCGGCGCAAATCACCGGGATTACGATAGCCTAAAATCTGATTTTTCCCGATTTCTTCAAACTCGTAGAACAAGGCACTAATTTTTTGTAAGTAGCGGGGATCAGCCAGCTGACCAATCAAATCTGCTGCTCTGACTAAACCAGGATAGTTAACCGTGTCTTGATGATCCTGATCATCAGGTACTGGGAAACGGGTTAATTCAATATTGTGCTTAATCTGCTTAGTATCAATCAGCAGGTGATTACCAAAGTGTTCATCAATAAACTGCTTACCCCGGTCTACATGGTAGGGAGTAAGGCTGGCATCAGTGGCACCTGTAGGGAGAGTAATCATAAAATTGTCTATTCCTGTGGCATACAATCCTTGGTCTGGTTGGTCTTGGCGACAGATGCCTTTGATATAGCCAATGTCATGGCACAACAAGGAGATAATCACGTGCAACCAGTCTTCACAGGAGACGCTCCCTTCGCAGATGTGCTTACCCCACAAGATTTCCTGTCCAACTACGGTGACTAGGACGGTGTGTTCAATGTTGTGATAAAGAGCGTCACTATTAGCAATATTTTCCAGAGCCATGTGGGTAGCCCAAGTAATCAGCTCACAGTAGTCTGATTTAAGGCTGCCGTAAGTGCTGTGGAAACCTGTCTCTAGATTTTTAACACAGGTATCAATGATTATCTCGGTAGGATTAAACATCATAGTAGACATATCAGCAACTCCTGATTTAGATTTCAGCTCATCCCCACGGTCACATCCGGGGGATTTCAGGTTAGGGGTTAGGGGTTAGTAGTTAGTTAATTGGTCTGGTATTGCTTAATTATGCAATGATTTTAATAGTTTTTTTGAATGGGCATCTTGGTGGAACCGGCATCTTTTAGGTGCGCTTGACCCATTAAGAATTAAATTCGCCACGGGTCGCACCTGTGGAACGGATATCTTGCCGTGGAACGGGCATCTTGCCCGTTTCATTTCGCAGGCAGGATGCCCACCCCACTGATATTAATTCCGCCCTTCAGCAATGCCATTGGTCTGACTAACTACTAACGACGTTTTGTTTTGCAGCTCTCAATCCCTATATATAGATCAACGCTAGATCAAAGTCCTCAGCATTCGCCCTGAGGCACTTAGCTTTGTTAGGTTCGGCACAAGGGGCGAGGTATTAACCTTAGGTTTGTCAAGTTTTCACCCACTTCGGATCAGGTATCTACCAAGCTGATAGCTGATAGCTAAAAGTTGATCGCTTTATCAACACAACCCATCAAGCTCCCAATTTTGGGTAATACAAGTGCAACAGGGAGTGATATGATATTACCAGTACTCAGTGCCATCAGACGCAGGGTTTTAGCTTGAGGGAAAAGGCAAAAGAGTACTGAGACATCTATAACATCGTATAGGTTTGATTGCCATTAATCAAACTTTATACTGCGTTGAAGACATCAGGGTAATTTGTGGAAAAAGGCTCACAAGCCACGTCTAATCCATAATTTGTGTAAAAATCTTCACAAACCCATGGCTAGCTCAGCTTTTCGATAAGCTAGTTAGGATTGGTTTAAAATTAGCATAAATACTATCTTTTTTTGGTGCATCTTGATAACCACCTAAACGCTATGTCTAGGGGAAAAAACCGATTATTCAAAATCTCTATCGGCAAGACTGAGATGTTCTTAGAAAAATTGAATCAACTAGATTTGACTGTAGCATTTGATCAGCTAACACCTCGTAAACGAGAGGTCTTGAAGAAAATGTTAGCGGGCCAAAGCGATCAAGCGATCGCTAAGTCGCTACACATCACAGAAGCTACTGTCAGAAAACATGTGCAGCAGCTGTGCGAGAAATTTGAGCTGAGGAATGCACCAGGTGAACACTACTCACTCCGAAATCAGTTAATTGACCTATTTAGTCAATATCAGCCTAAGTTAGTCAATCCAGAGTTATTAAGTAAATATAAATCTTTCATCGTCCCACCGATGCCAGAGTCAGAAGGGCAACAAAAGCCAGTTCCTCTCTATGCTGACTTTTATGTCAAGCGCATTCCTTATGAAGATCAGTTGTTAGAGGCAATTGTCAAGCCTGGTGCTCTAATTCGGATCAAAGCACCCCAGCAGATGGGTAAAACCTCCCTGATTGAACGAGTTCTGGCTGAGCTCAGGCAGCAAGGTTATCAAGCTGTGACCTTAAGCTTTGAGTTAGCCGATAGTACCGTCTATAGGGACCTCGGCAAATTCTCACGGTGGTTCTGTGCCAGAGTTGGTCAGACTCTAGGGCTGTCAAATAAGTTGGATGAGTATTGGGATGATATTTTTGGATGTAATAGTAACACCACAGATTACTTTCAGGAGTATTTATTGGCAGAAATTGAAAGCCAGATAGTGCTCGTTATAGATAAAGTTGATCTGGTGTTTGAACACCCCGTTATTGCTGATGATTTTTGTCGCCTTCTCCGTGGTTGGTATGACATCGCTAGGCGGGGCGATCGCAGTAGCGCTATCTGGAAAAAACTCCGGTTGGTGATAGTACATTCTACAGAAATTTATGGCTCCTTGGATATCAATCACTCACCACTGGCTAATGTCGGATTGGAAATTGAGTTGCCAGAGTTTAGCACAGAGCAAGTACAGGAGTTAGTCAGACGTTATGGACTGAATGGGAATCCCAGACAAGTCGAGGAACTGATGGCGATGGTGGGAGGACATCCTTATCTGTTGCGGAAAGGTTTAGCTTATATTAAATATCATCAGATTACCCTAGCGCAACTGTTAGAGGTGGCACCCACAGAAGCCGGACCATTCAGTGACCATCTGCGACGCCACCTAGGAAATCTCAAACAGTCTCCAGAATTGGAAACTGCGTTGGAGAAAGTGGTTCAAGCACACAGCTGGGTAACTATCCCATCGGAGCAAGCCTTTAAGTTATATAGCATGGGGTTAGTAAAGTTGCAAGGGAATAGCGTCATGCCTCGCTGTGATTTATATCATAAGTATTTTTGCGATCGCCTTTGGCAGCGGCTTGAGCCTGAGTGCTGAGTGGGTCAGTTCAGAATCCATACTTCATATAACCTTAAACCTTAAACTTACAGGAATTGGGACGCCATGGGCGAACAACCTTCAACCTACCCGAAGGGAACGCCTAGGGCCAACAACCTTGGCCAAAAGGCCACGCGTGCGCGTTCAACCTTAAATTTTAAACCTTAAACCTTAAGCCTTAAACCTACCCGACAACGGACGCCAAAGGCGAACAACCTTGGCCAAAAGGCCACGCGTGCGCGTTCAACCTTGGCCAAAAGGCCACGCGTGCGCGTTCAACCTTAAACAGTTAACCTTCAACCTTAAACAGTTAACCTTGGCCAAAAGGCCACGCGTGCGCGTTCAACCTTAAACCGTCAACCTTAAACCTTGGCCAAAAGGCCACCCTACGCGAACAACAGTTAACAAATAAAATGACCTACGAATATATATACTCAGGGACTTTACCAGCCGATGCTCTTACCTATGTTAAGCGACAAGCAGATAATGATTTATATGAAGGATTGAAGGCTGGAAAGTTTTGTTATGTATTGAACTCAAGACAGACTGGAAAATCTAGCTTACGAGTGCAAGTAATGCGCCGACTTGAAGCGGATGGGGTTGCCTGTGCAGTAATTGATTTATCCATGGATGGTACTCAGCATGTCACTCTCGATCAATGGTATGCCAATATTGTCCGCTCTCTGGCTAGAGACTTCGAGCTAGATATTAATTTACGCACTTGGTGGCGCGAGCGAGAAATGATATTTGCGGTGCGGCGATTGAGAGAATTTCTTGAAGAGGTTTTGCTCCAGCAAGTTACTCAAAATATTGTAATTTTTATTGATGAAATTGATAGCGTTCTTAGCCTCGATTTCCCCACTGATGATTTTTTCGCCTTTATTCGCGCCTGCTATAATCAACGTGTGGATAAGTCAGACTACCAACGCCTTACCTTTGTGCTACTTGGAGTAGCAACACCATCAGATTTAATTCAAGATAAAAAACGCACACCCTTTAATATTGGTCAGGCGATTCAGCTATATGGTTTTCAGTTGCACGAAGCACAGGCATTAGCCCAGGGATTACAAGGAAAAATTAGTAATCCCCAGGATGTCCTGAAACAGGTATTGTACTGGAGTGGAGGTCAACCTTTCTTGACCCAAAAGCTTTGTAAACTCTTGTTGGATTCTGTATCTAGTATCCCCACAGGTGGTGAGTCAGAGTGGGTTGACCAATTAGTGCGATCGCAAGTGATTGATGATTGGAAATCTCATGATAATCCGGAGCATCTGAAAACTATTCGCGATCGTCTTCTTAAGAATGAGCAACGGGCTGGGCGATTACTGGGATTGTATCAGCAAATTCTGCAACAGGGAGAAATAGCGTCTGATGACAGCTCTGAACAAATAGAATTGCGGCTATCGGGATTAGTGGTTGAGCAGCAAGAAAAATTAAGGATTTATAACCGTATTTATCAAGCTGTTTTTAACCAAAATTGGGTAGATAAAGAATTAGCCAATTTACGACCATATAGTAAGGAAATTACTGCTTGGTTAGACTCCGATGGTCAGGATACATCCCGACTCCTGGGGGGACAACAGTTACAGGATGCATTAAGATGGGCGCTTGGGAAAAGCTTAAGCCATCAAGATTATCAGTTTTTGACCACTAGCCAAGAATGGGAAAAGCGAGAATTTAAAAAGGCGTTAGAAGAAATTCAACGGTATTCAGAAGCCAGACGACAAGGGAAACTTAATCCAGCCCTAGCGGCTACGACTAAGGAAACTATCTATGAGTCTCTTCAACACCTGACCCCAGAAAGTTTTAAACATATTGTTTCCAACCTTGAATTAGACTTACGAGTTTTTAATCAAACCTTATCCATGATGGATACTCTGATCGACAGAGAAGGGTTTGATTCCATTTTCAATGAAATGTTACGGTCTATCACCTTCAAAACTGGAGAGATACTCCAGGCGGATCGCACGACTATTTTTTTATTAGATGAAGCCAAAAATGAACTATGGTCAATTGTGGCAAAGGGAGAAGGAGGAGACTCAGAAGAGATTCGGGTGCCTGCGGATAAAGGGATTGCTGGTTATGTTGCTCAAACTAAGAAAACTGTCAATATTCCTTACGATTTATATGACGATACCCGTTCTAATACTGCTAAGCAATGGGATACCAAAACTGGATACCGTACTTATACCATGCTGGCTTTACCCTTACTGGATGAACACGGAGATTTAGTGGCTGTTGTCCAATTACTCAATAAGTTAAAACAACCGCCGGTTTTAGACGCGCCCTTAGCTGATAAAATTAATACAAAAGGCTTTACCCCAGAGGATGAAGAACTTTTTGCGCAATTCGCCCGCTCCATTCAAATGATTCTTAAATCCTCTCGCTTATTTTATAAAGCAGCTCAGAAACAACGAATAGCTTCAGCATTGATAAATGCGACACAATCTCTGGGTCAAAGTAGCTTGGATCTAGAAGAAACGTTGAATAAAGTGATGAATCAGGCTCAAGAGCTAATGTCTGCTGATCGCAGCACAGTCTGGATGTTAGATGAGGAAAAGGATGAATTATGGACAAAAATAACGGTTGCTGATGGCACATTAAAAGAAATTCGGATTCCCAAAGGAGCTGGCTTTGCTGGTCAAGTTGTTACTACTAAACAGCCACTGATAATTCCGTTTGATCTCTATGACCATCCCAATTCAGAAACTGCCAAACAAACTGATAGTCAAACCGGTTATCGCACCTGTAGTTTGTTAGGGATGCCTGTGTTTAATGCCGATAATGAATTAATTGCTGTTACCCAATTAGTCAATAAAAAGAAGCAGGGCAATTTTCCCCCATACAATCCCGCCGATTGGCCTAACCCTCCCGATTGCTGGAAGGCAAGTTTTGATCGTAGGGATCAAGACTTGATGGAAGCATTTAATATTCAAGCGGGTGTAGCGCTCCAAAATGCCAAGCTGTTTAGTAAAGTCAAGCAACAACAGTTAGAGCAGCGAGATTTAGTCTTTAATGTATCTAGTGGTGTAATTTTTACCAATAAAACCGGTCAGATTATCCTAGCCAATGATCATGCTAAGGATTTTATTGGTTTAAAAGATATTGAGGAGAAGTCTTTACGGGACTTGCTCCACATTAAAGAAGGTAATTTTGCCGAATGGTTCGATCTAGCATTAGTGGCCAATAATGAAGAAGAACGTCGGCAAGATTATTCAGCTCAAACCTTAGTATCCCATAATACTCAAGCAGAGCACAGTGTGAATCTATGTATTATCTCTTGTCCTGATGCTTCTGATGTTAATCAGATTTCTACTATCCTAGTAATTATTAATGATAGTGGCGATGAGAAACAAAAACAGGAGCAGCAAAAGCTAGTGCGTAGTGTGTCTATGGTCGGCAATCTTTATGGTTGAAATTATTTCATAATTAGAGATGATGTGGCTTCAATTAAGTGATAAATTTGGATTAGAACCCAGTTATTTAATTAAATTATTTAATTCAGGGTCATGTTTGGGGATAAAACTGTAGATGCAAAATCCCTGAATCAAAAATGTCTGTATTTCTTGATTAAACTCTTGATGAAACTGTAGATGCAAAATTCATGAAAATACAAATAATCACCAATTTATAATCAATACTATCCGAGGCTTAAGCCTTTTTACTCTGTTTTTTTATAAAGTCCTTGATACCTTCTAATGAAAAACATTCATGGACTTTTTTTTCGTCGTTATCAATAACTTTATACAGATATTGACCTGGGGGGCCAATACAACCATCATCTTTCACAATTAAGTCATTATAGCCAAGTTCTTTGAGTATGTCATAACAGATGTTATGCTCTTTAACATCAATTTTTTTAGTATCAACATAACACTGAAATTTTGGTTTTTCTTCAGCCTCGACTTGATCAGCTTTATGATAAACTTTTTCCTCTAGAGCTTTTACCCTTGATTTAATCTCGTTTAACTCTTCTTGCACTTACTTATTTCTCCGGAATTTAATTTCATTTATTTCATTCAATGTAAATAGAGTTTCAGTAAGTGCTTGTGATCTAAATCAACTTTTGTTCTGATCTTTATCACTGGAGTTTAGACTAATTCTCGTTTATCAGAAACTTGCCTCCCTTGAGTAGTCACATTGACTTACTCAACTGAAACCCTTGATAAATAGTCATTACAGCAATTTTTAATGCACTTGTCTTTAGGCAGTGCTATAACGGAATTGTGTGTACGCAAGACGAGTTGAAGAGTTTGGATAATGCAGCCCTAATCCAAACTCGGCAAAAAAGACAAATATAGCAATTTTCTATGCCATGAGGTACAAAGGGCTCCTCCGTTGGTCCCCCTTATCAAGGGGGACTTTGAGGTTGAAAAGTGTACCTCATAAATCCTATAAACGCTATAATCAAATCACCCAAGACTATCTCAAACGCTCTTTGGTGCTTGAGGCATGGGTTTCAATTCCTAATTACTTCAGGACTTACGCACAGACTCCATGGGTAGGGTGGACAAGGTTTTGCCCACCCTACAGGTAGATTTAAATTGAGGGATTTGCGTAAGTCCTATACTTTTTATGAAGTTTCGTTAAATCCCAAAATTTAGTCTAAAGTCCAGTGAATTAAAAATGTCCGTATTTCTTGATTAAAATCTTGATTTTACTGTAGATGCAAAACTCCTGAAAAGACAAATTATCACCAATTTCAAATCAAGATTATCAGAGGCTTAAGCGTTTTTAGGTTGTTTCTCTAAATAGTCTTTGACCCCTTTTAATGTATAAAATTCAGCGACTTTCTTTTCGTCGTTATCAAGAACTTTATACCGATATAGATTTGGGGCTCCAATACAACCATCATTTTCCACAATTAACTCCTTATAGCCAAGTTCTTTGACTTTGTCATAACAGCTGTTATGATCTTTAACATTAATGTTTTTCTGATCAACATTACACTTAAATTTTGGCTTTAGTCCAGCCTCGACTTTATCAGCTATCTGTTTTAGAGTCGATTTAATCTCGTTTAAGTCTTCTGGCACCTACTTATTTCTCCGGAATTTAATTTCATTTATTTCATTCAATGTAAATAGAGTTTCAGTAAGTGCCTGTGATCTGAATCAACTTATGGTCGGATTTTGATCACCGATATCCTATTCAAAAAAAAAACTTTTTACTCTCAATGTAAGCTATAATATTTTTCTTTGAATAGTGAATATAATCTCTTCAAAAAAGGCAAGAGGCAAGAGTTAATCAACTAGCGATGTATTACCACAGTTGACTGTCTACTGTCTACTGTCTACTGCCTGGGGGGGCGCTTGTCGCCCCCCCAGATGCCTGTGTTGTTATGGATAATGCCCAAATTAATGTGGGATAAATGGTAAGAGAAGTGATTGAAGAAGCTGGAGCTAAACTAGTTTATTTACCCCCCTACTCTCCGGAATTTTAACCGATAGAAAATTTTTGCTCAAAAGTTAAAAGTACTTTGAAAAAAATCGGAGCAAGAACCTATAAAGATTTAATTGATGGGATTACCTCCGCAATGCTGAAGGTGACTCAATAAAATATTCATAACTGGTTTACTCATTGTTGTTACTGTACCTCATGAGTCCTATAAACGCTATATTTAATTAAGGGTCATGTTTGGTGGTTAAACTGTAGATGCAAAACCCCGGAAAAATGATACTGCTGGCGAAACATTTCTTAACATCATGAAAGCATTGATATTCCGTGTAATGGTCGAAAAACATTTTATAGTTTTACAACTTAATCAACGGCAAAATCATTTTTTTGGATGTTAACTTATATTTCGCTAGCAGTATCTAAAATGTCTGTATTCCTTGATTAAACTCTTGATGAAACTGTATATACAAAAGTCCTGTAAATACAAATTACCACCAAGTTTTTATCAAGAAAGCCACAAACTTAAGCTTTTTTATTTTTTTTATCTAAATAGTCCTTAACCCCTTTTAATGTATAAAATTCAGCGACTTTCTTTTCGTCATTATCAAGAACTTTATAGCGATATAGATTTGGGGCTCCAATACAACCATCATTTTCCACAATTAACTCCTTATAGCCAAGTTCTTTGACTTTTTCATAACAGCTGTTATGATCTTTAACATTAATGTTGTTCTGATCAACATTACACTTAAATTTTGGCTTTAGTCCAGCCTCGACTTTATCAGCTATCTGTTTTAGAGTCGATTCAATATCGTTTAAGTCTTCTAGCACCTACTTATTCCTCTGGAATTAATTGGCTTCAGTGTAAATATAGTTTGAGTAATTGTCTGTGATCTAAATCAACTTCTGGTCTGATCTTGATCACTGACACCCTATTCAAAAAAAACTTGTTAGTTTAAATTTAATTTATATAACTTAAATTTAAGATTTGAACATAATTCCTTAAAAAAGAGCAAGAGGCAAGAGGTAAGAATTAATCAAGTAGAGATGCATCCCTACTGCCTACTCCCTACTCCCAGAATGAAAGTATCTCACCTAATTGAGAACTGCTATAATGAATTGTCACTAACTTGAAACACCATCAAATGTTGACTCGGTAAATCATTTTTGGTTTCTTGCCAAATTAAATTTACAGCTTCCATTTCTTTTTTAATTTGCTTTTGAGTCATTTTATGCAAGCCCTTAATAGGAATAAGTGGATTTTCCTTTCGATATTCTACTAGCACCACTCTCCCACTTGGTTTGAGAGCTTTAACAATTGATTCCATCATTTATTGGGGATATTCAAGCTCATGGTAAAGATCTACCATTAAGACTAAGTCAATACTATTTTCCGGAATTTTATAGTCAGTTAAACTTCCTAAGATTGTCTCGACGTTATTAACATTGTTATCTTCTGTTAAAAAGTCAATAACGTCGATCATTTCTGGCTGAATGTCTACTGCTAATACTTTTACTTCCGGTACCAACGGAGCGAATCGGAAGATAAAATAACCAGTGCCTTCCAATATCTGCAACAGTTATGTAGGTCTTAAATTAAGAGCATCAATAACTACAGAAGGTTCCTCTTGGGATTCCCTGCTAGGGCGTTCCAGCCACAACATTTCCTGATGTCCCATTACTTTAGCAATTTCTCGACCCATATAGAATTTGCCAATGCCATCTTTGCTATGGAAAGAGCGGATTTTATAGACTTCACTAGCATTGATGTTTGATTTTATTTCCCCAGTATAGGTATAATTCGTTAGCACTAAAAATGGGATGAGTAAGACAGCGATCGCAGCTGCCAACAGATATTTCCTGAAATTTGCCATAAAAAATCGAACCACTGAAACTCCCCGATATAAGCGATGGATGCAGGTAAATTATCAATTAACTATTTACAATTAACAAATTACTAAGGACTAGCAATAGAAAACCCCCGGCGAGTTGGTGGATTTTCTGCTAACTGCACCTTGAAAGTGACGCGATCGCTAATGTCACCGCTTTTTACCTCCAATGTCCAATCACCAGGACCCAGAGGCCAAAAGAAGGAATTGGATGAGTTGCTAGTTAGCTTTTCTCCATTCAACCACCACTCGACCGACTCAGACTTTAGCCCAGCCACCTTGAACTCTAGCCGTTGAACAGCACTGTTGCTATCTTGATCGGATTCAGTAGGGTAGAGCACATATAAATCCCCCTCCCGAGGAGACAAAATTTTCAGTTTTCCTGGCGCTAGATTTCCTTGGGGTTGTCTTGCTAACCACTCGTTGTATTCATCAGGTAAATTAACGATGTACTGGGGGGATTGCTGGTTAGCTCCAACACTGGTCATTTGATAAAACGTATCGGATTGACGTTCGTAATCCTGGAGGTCGTCTGGATAGAAGTATTCCTGGACAACAGTTGGACAAGCAGGAGTGGGACGCAAACCGGAAAGGGCGCACACTGGACGTTGGACTAAACCGGGAGGAGCTTGAAACGGAGCAGGTTCTTGAGATTGATGCAGGTGTAACATAATCCGATGCCAGAGGGGAGCAGCACCAATCACCCCAGACACTTGTTCCATGGGCTCACCATTAAAATTACCTACCCAAGTGGCAACGGTATAGTTTTTGGTGAATCCCACAGTCCAAGTATCTCGGAAATTAGAAGAGGTGCCAGTTTTAACGGCAGCGGGAAAAGGTAAATTCAGTACTGAATCGACACCAAACCCCTGAGCACGAGCTTGAGGGTCACTCAGTATATCTGTTATTAATGCCCAGGTTGAAAGGGTTGAAAGTTCAAGGTTGGAATGTTTAAGGTTGGAATGTTTAAGGTTATTTGGTTGTTCGCCTTTGGCGTTCGAGTAGGGTACGTTATTGGGTTGAAAGTTGGAATGTTGAAAGTTGGAATGTTGAAGGTTATTTGGTTGTTCGCCTTTGGCGTTCCGGTAGGGTAGGTTGAATAGTGGGCTTTGCATACTTGGGGGATGATCTGACAATTGTTTACTTTTCTGTATTCCCTGTCTTCGTGCTCTTGCCCCTCTTCGATAAACCGATAAATCATCCCCATTTTGCGAGGGGCTAGATAGGGTAGTGACAAGGGATTTGGCTTGTCCAAGTCGTGCTAGGGTGAGGTAGGCGCGAGCTAGTTCCCAAAGACTAACTTCACCACTACCTAAGGTTAATCCTAATCCATAATGTTCTGGAGACTGGGTGAGGTGTTCAAAGCCTAGTTGATGTAAGTGCAACAGAAAGTTTGATACTCCAACTTTTTCCAATACCCTAACTGCTGGGATATTAAGGGAATTGGCTAGAGCAACGCGAATGCGAACTGGTCCGAGGAAAGTTTCGCTGTAATCGGTGGGACTGTAGAGTCTAGCTCCGGGAATGGCGTAATAGGTAGGGATATCAGCTAAGACGGTGTTGGGACGAATAATGCGTTGCTCTAGGGCTAAGTGATATAAAAAAGGTTTGAGGGTGGAACCAGGTTGACGTAGGGCTTGGACTCCGTCATTGCGTCCTAATTCAGCTTCGGAAAAGTAATCGGGAGAGCCGACATAGGCGTATACTTCACCGGATTGATTCTCAATGACAATAGCAGCAGCGTGATGGACATTTTTAGGGGCAAGGTCGCGAACTACTTGCTGCACTTGGGCTTCAACAAATTCCTGTAGGGGACGGTCGATAGTAGTACGGATTTGGGAGGGATGCTCTGATGGTAATTGGTTGGCAACCAAAAATAAAAAGTGTGGTGCGGCAATTATTCCTTGCTGTCGAGGTAGTAGGGAAATGGCTTCCTCATAAGCTTGGTCTGCTTGAGTAGCGGTGATATAGCCATCTTCTACCATTCGCTTGAGCACATAGATTTGCCGCCGTTTGGCAGCATCCCAGTAATAATAAGGATTGAGATAATTAGGATTATTGGGTAGACCAGCTAATAGGCTGGCTTGAGCAACATTGAGTTCACTGGCGGGCATGCCAAAATAAATCCGAGCAGCAGCTTCTAAGCCATAGATATTGCCACCCATGGGGAGTCGGTTGATATAGGCTGCCAAGATTTCATCTTTACTCATCCCTGCTGCTAATCGCCAGGATAGCCAAATTTCTTGGAATTTGGCAGGTAGAGTGCGGGGGTTGGGTTCCAGCATCCGTGCCAGTTGCATGGTGATGGTGGAGGCACCACTGACAATGCGTTTCGCCTCAATGGCTTCAATTAGCGATCGCATAATTGCCCGCATCTCTAATGCCCCATGGTGATAAAACTCTCCATCTTCTGCGGCGAGAATAGCATGGATAAAGTGCGGGGAAATTTGCTCGAGAGGGACAACCGCAGTATGGTCTTGGTCTCGACTGAGGATTGTGCCTAGGGATAAACCATTGCGGTCACGAAATTCTACCGCTAGGTCATCCTGAACTAAATCTTTAGCACGAATGGGAGCAAGATAGGGAAGCGATCGCACCGTGATGCCAAGCAGCGCCAAGCCAAGGAATAGTTTTACAGCGCGCCGATGTTTGGGATTCAGCCTTAACCACATTTTCTGTTTGATGATGTTAATCGAATTTCTCATCAGGGAAACAATCTTGTGTAGCTCATTACTATGAGAACCGTTATAACCCACAGGACTTACGCATTTGCCCCCGTTGGTCCCCCTCTGGGGGACTTTGACATCATTCCCCCCCAGAATTGGGGGGATAGGGGGGCGAAATAAACTTCACCGCGTAAGTCCTGACCCAATGGTTAGAGGAAGGCTGAGGTGGAAACCTGAGGTGATTAGAGCTTTGCTCAAATGGTTAAATCTCACAAAGCATCGGAGCAAAATTGCTGTATGTTTAAAGAACTGTTAAGAAAACCTTGAATTAAACATGGATTTAAGAGTACAATTGGCTGAATCCTTGGATGAGACAACCTGGGACTTACTGATTCCTCATGTGAAACGAGATGCAGTACTGGTGGTGAATGAGGGACTGGATTTGTTGGATGTTGGGGTAGCGATCGCAAATGATGATGTGCTATCTGTCCAACATTGGATCAGTGAGCAGCTAATGCACAAGCCTTTGCTTGAGCAACTCTCTAATTGGAACAGCAACCAGAACAAGCGGTTTCAGGCTCTGATTGTACAACCCTACGTACTGGTGCAAGAACTTTCAACAGACTTCACTTGATTAACCTTTTCGAGGCTTGCCCTAATTCAGCCCCTGTCTGACCTGTCATCAACCAAAACAAAGCCCTAGCACCATCTCGCAAAGCTTTATCAAGGGGTTCAGGAGACTTTTCGGAAGGAACAGGTAACGGCTTGAGAACAATTCCTCTACTGCCAAGAACGATATCACCAATCAAGCGAGCACGGCGCATATGATAGTCAGAAGTAATCAAATAGACACTATCGATGTCCTGAGCTTCTAACTGATCCACTAACGTGGTAAAGTTAGTCACCGTATCCACCGCTTTGTAGTCTAGGTGGAGGCGACTGACCTCAATTCCTTCCCGGGTAAATAACCGTTGAGCATATCCCTTCGGGCTGCCGGAAGATACCCAAATTTGGAGGTCTGGGTGCTTTATGGCAAATTTGGCAGCATATCTCTCCCGCGCTTCAGATCCCCCTAAAACTAAGGCAACTTTTGGTTGCACTAAATAGCTTTCAATCCTTTTGTAACCAAACATCAGAGTAAGTGCTAAAACGAGTGTCACCCATGGTATTAATTTAGCTTTATAGTTAGGACCTGATGAGTGGGAGTGAATCCTGAAAATCATAACTGAAATGGATGTCGAATAGATAGATGGCGTTGTTTAACTCAAAGCGCAAGTTCGCCGCTTTGTTCAGGGATTAGTCATTACTTGTTAATTGTTGATTGTTACTTGCTACTTTTTACTTGCTACTTTTTACTTGCTACTTGTTACTTGTTGATTGTTATTTGCTACTTTTTACTTGTTACTTGTTAATCAACAAAAACCAAAAAATTGAGAAAGATTTAGCAATCAAGCTTAGTCTTGCTCCTTGACCGGAAAAACTGATGAAGGAATTGTCAACGCTAGTTGATAGAGTTGACGTCGGGGGAGTTGAGTTAGCTTAGCTAACTGACGACTCGCTTGCGATCGCGATACTCCCTGAGCCATAATCTCTATCAATTGAGCTTCTAGTTCAGCTTTTGATAACATAGGCTTGTCTTGGGAAGCTCCACCAATTACTAGGGTAAACTCTCCCTTGGGTTCTAGCTTAGTAAAATGAGCGATCGCATCCCCAATAGTTCCCCGCCAAAACTCCTCATGGAGTTTAGTTAATTCCCTAGCCAATACAATCCTACGGTTTTCTCCCAAACAGCTTGCCAAATCTCGCAAGGTATTAAGCACGCGGTGAGGCCCTTCATATAAAATCAACGTTCTTGGTTCCCCCTTGAGAGAGTCTAAACGTTTTTTTCGACTTTGACCCTTGGTGGGTAAAAAGCCTTCAAACACAAATCGGTCTGTCGGTAGTCCCGCAGCACTTAATGCCGTAATTCCAGCAGTAGCACCTGGTATTGGCACTACCGATATCCCTTCCTCAATAACAGCCTTCACTAATTTATAGCCAGGGTCAGAAATGCCTGGCATCCCAGCATCCGTCACCAACGCAATCGTATTTCCTTGACCGAGCCGATTCAACAACTCGGGTAAACGCTGGTCGTGATTGTGTTTGTGGTAACTCACTTGCGGCGTTTTAATTTGAAAATGCTGCAATAGCTTCCCGGTATGGCGCGTATCTTCCGCAGCAATCAAATCCACCGATTGCAGAATTTCCACTGCCCGAAACGTCATATCCTGCAAATTACCAATTGGTGTTCCCACCACATAAAGCATTCCCACTTGTCTTCTTCGCCATCCCTTACGTCTTTGCGGTTAATCAACAAATCACGGGCTCCTACCCCAACAGATGAAACAAGTCAGCCAGAATGGTATTGGAGAACAAAAACCCTTCCGGGTCAGTTAATCTCAACCGTCCCGCCATTGGTAACCTCTGACCATAGGTTAAATTAACCCTTTCGCCATTATCTCCCACAACCTCTACCCAGTTACAACCGTAGTATTGCAGCAAAGCCGTCCAAATCTGTTCCAGAATTTTTTCCCCAAACCTCTGAGCTAGCATAGACAGACTCAACCCCTCTGCCAAGCGTAGACCTAGCATTAGGGTTTCTAACAACACATCCTCTGAAGTTGTGGGTGAGCCATCCGAAACCCCACCTGCTTGTACCAACTGTTCCACCCAAGCATAATACTCCCGCCTCGTGCGTGGTCTAGTGAACCGATATCCTTGAGTATAGCTAGCCGCACCCATGCCAAAACCGTAATAAGGGCGGTTTTCCCAATACACCCGATTGTGACGGCATTGATGACCAGGCAAGGCATAGTTAGAAATTTCATAATGTTCGTACCCCACACTAGTAAACAACTGCTGTGCTAAGCGGTACATCACGGCAGTGGTTTCATCAGTCGGTAAAGGCTTAGTTCCAGAGGTGTACTGGCGGCCAAAGGCAGTGACAGGCTCAAGGACTAGGTCATAGCTGGAAATGTGGGTAGGGGCAATCTTGACCGTTATTTCCAGAGACTTTTGCCATTGTTCTAAGGTTTGATCCGGTAGACCAGAGATTAAATCAAGACTAAATTCGGGAACCTCTACTTGATGGATCAGTTCGATCGCAGTGACTATATCTTTAGAGTCATGGGTACGGCCACAATTGCTCAATAATTTATCTTGAAATGCCTGAACCCCTAAGCTGACTCGATTGACCCCCAAATCTCGGTATCCCCTTAACTGATCCTTGGTGAAGGTTCCTGGATCCATCTCCATGGAAATCTCCGCATCAGCTGCAATTCCAAAGCGCCTGTCTAAGGTGTCTAGGATTTTTGCTAGTTGTTCAACTGCCAGCAGGGAGGGTGTTCCACCTCCAAAGAAAACTGTGTCTAAACTGCTTGTGGTCGGTGGAGTGATATTAATTTCCTGACATAACACCTCGACATACTGGTCAATCATGCTAGAGGTACCCTGTGTGGCGTTATCCCCTACCACAGAGACTGGAAAATCACAGTAATAGCATCGACGTCGGCAAAAGGGAATATGAACATAGGCGGCACTGACTCTTAAAGAATCGCAATCTTTCTCAGAATTATGTAATAAATTGACCACTGGCTTTTTACGGTAATACTTCAATCAGGTAAGCCAATCCGACCGTTGGGATGAACAGTTATTAATTAAATAAATTTTTTATTAGTTTTGTGATCATCTTTTGGCTAACCTCAATCTTCTCCGGAGCGAGATTCGCCCCTTAAGAAGAGTCAACAGTAGGAAACCTGTAACTCCCTTGAGCAGATAACTCCAGCGAATAGAATTGCCCAAGCTATCCCTCGGTTAGCCTAGGCAATTCAACGGTTTACTGGAGCTAAGTCGTATCAGAAAATACAGCGATGTAAACGATATACTAAATATAGTTGTTGACTATCAGGTTGACGACAGTTTATGCAATCGTTTTAAAAGTTTTCCTAAAAAACCAACTACAAAACCAATTGGAAAGGAAGAATGCTTGACTTCGTCATTATACTTTTATTTATCATAGCAGCAGCAAGCATAGGCTTCGACAGTGTGGAATTGCTACCCGGTCATGTGCAAGATCAAGTCAGCAATTTGACCGCTTTACGCTCGACTACTGCATGCTTTGGTGCCATTATCGGACTAGCACTAGGGTTAATGGCCCAAGTAACTTACCGTCGGGTAGAAGCCCAAGTGCGAAAAATGCCGATTGAGGTAATTTTGACCAGGGCTATTGGTCTGATCCTGGGACTGCTGTTAGCTAATTTGATGCTAGCGCCAATTTTCTTACTCCCCATCCCTTCTGAATTTTCCTTCATCAAACCCCTGACTGCCATTTTAGGAAGTGTGATGTTTTCGTTCTTGGGGATTAGTCTAGCCGATACCCATGGTCGCACCTTCTTGCAGCTGATCAATCCTAACAGCTTGGAATCAGTTTTAGTGGCAGAAGGCACCCTCAAATCAGCCTCAAGTAAAATTATAGATACTAGCAGTATCATTGATGGTCGGATCGAAGCACTGCTTGAGACGGGTTTTATCGAAGGTCAAATTCTGGTTTCCCAGTTTGTATTACTAGAATTGCAGCAACTTGCCGATGCTGCCAATGATCAGAAGCGCACTCGGGGACGGCGGGGGCTAGATATCCTAAATCGGATGCAAGCTGTTTACCCAGAACGCTTGGTGATTCATTCCGCTGATTACGATGACCTACAAACTGTAGATACCAAATTAGTACGTTTTGCCCAGGAAATTAATGGCACTCTTTTAACCAATGATTACAACTTGAGTAAAGTGGCTAAGCTCCAAAAGGTGCCAGTGTTGAATGTCAATGATTTAGCCCAAGCCGTGCGTCCTCTGTATCTACCGGGTGACATCCTAGAGCTGAAAATCCTTAAGGGCGGTAAAGAACCTACCCAGGGAGTTGGTTATCTCGATGATGGCACAATGGTAGTGGTGGAAGAAGGGTATAAACACATGGGTGTTGAACTGCCAGTTATTGTTACCTCAGCCTTGCAGACCTCAGCAGGTAGGATGATTTTTGCTCGACCTAAAGCTTCGGTGACGGTTTGATATTGGTGTTTTATAGGTTGTTCGCGTAGCGTGGCCAATAGGCCAAGGTTGAATGTTGAAGGTTGAATGTTGAAGGTTGAATGTTGAAGGTTGAATGTTGAAGGTTGAATGTTGAATGTTATCAATCCAGGTTTCAATTTTTAACGCTCTAATCTTCAACCTTGGCCAATAGGCCACGCTACGGGAACGGCCACGCTACGGGAACAACCGTATAACCCTCTAACCGTCTAACCCTCTAACCGTCTAACCCTCTAACCTTCAACCTCCTAACCGTCTAACCCTCTAACCGTCTAACCCTCTAACCGTCTAACCCTCTAACCGTCTAACCCTCTAACCTTCAACCTCCTAACCTTCAACCTCCTAACCTTCTAACCTTGGCCAAAAGGCCACGCTACGCGAACAACCTCCTAACCTTCTAACCTAATGACTGATCCCATGCTTAGCCTATGCATGATTGTTAAAGATGAGGAAGAATCATTACCACAATGTTTGAGTAGTGTCAAGGATGTAGTGGATGAGATGGTCATCCTAGACACAGGTTCAACGGATCGGACGATTGAGGTGGCGCAAAGCTATGGCGCTATAGTTTATCAGTTTGAATGGTGTAATGATTTTGCAGCTGCTCGCAATCAGGCGTTGAGCTATGTGGAAGGGGAATGGGTACTGGTGTTGGATGCTGATGAAGTGTTGAAACCGGAGGTTGTACCGGAAATCAAGCAGGCTATCCAAAATAGTTCCTATCTAGTTATTAATCTAGTCCGGCAAGAAGTGGGTGCTACTCAATCTCCCTATTCTCTGGTGTCCCGTTTATTTCGCTATCACCCAGATATTCGCTTTTCTCGACCCTATCATGCTATGGTTGATGATACTGTAGCGCAAATGTTACAACGAGAACCCCAATGGCAGGTGGTGTCTCTTTCCCAGGTGGGAATCTTACACTACGGTTATAGCCGTGATGCGATCGCATCACGCAATAAGTTGACTAGAGCCCTTACGGCGATGGAAGGCTATCTGGCTAGTCATCCGTTTGATGCTTATGTGTGTAGTAAACTCGGGGCGCTTTATATTCAAAATAATCAAGTAGACCAGGGTGTGGAGTTACTCAAGCGTGGTTTAACTGGCACTGGGCTAGAGCCAGCGGTATTATTTGAACTGCACTACCATCTGGGGAATGCTTATACTCGCCAAGGAGAGCTCAATTCAGGAGCAATACATTACCAACAGGCGATTCAACAACCGATTTTGCCCCAGTTGAAATTAGGAGCTTACAATAACTTGGGCAGTTTGTTGTTACAAGCAGGGGAGTTGAATCACGCCAAAACTGCTTATGAAATGGCTGTGAAGATAGACCCAAGTTTTGCCCTTGGACATAATAATCTGGGCATGACTTGGAAGGCTTTGGGTCAGATGGAAAATGCGATCGCATCCTATCAGCAAGCGATTCAACTTAACCCAGAGTATGGAGAGG